>JALZEG010000355.1 GCA_030862185.1 Actinomycetota bacterium | reverse complement strand
GCCCCCGGCGGCGCTCGAGGCCCGGGGGCGTCGCCGGCGGGAGCTGTCCCCGCCCCCATTCAAGCGCCCCCGCCTGGACCGGCTCGTCGATCCCCTTGAGCGCCGGGATCCCGGCGTCGGCGAACGTGTGGCCGCCCCGCGACCCGACGAGCCCGCGCGTCACGCTCGACACGAGGATCCCGTCGGTCGGCGCCTTGTCACACAGCCGCGCCGCGACGGCGACCGCGATGCCGTAGTAGTCGTGGCGGTCGGCGGTCGTGTCGCCGGAGTGCAGGCCGATCCGGACGTGCAGCGGCTCGTCCTCGCCCCGCTCGTTGCGCAGGTGCAGCTCGCGCTGCATCGCGACGGCGCACTCGGTCGCCAGCCACGCCGCGGGGAACGCAGCCATGATCCCGTCGCCGGTGCTCTTGACCTCGACGCCGCCGAACGACCGGACGAGGTCCCGCAGCTCCCCGAGGTGGGCGCGCAGCAGGCGCTCGGCCTTCTCGTCGCCGAGCCGGTCGAACATCGCGGTCGACCCGACTAGGTCGGTGACCAGGATCGTCGCGGTGCCGCCGACGCGATCGAGACGCCTCACGCCCATAAGGTAAAGGAGATGAGCGGGCAACCAGCGGTGGCCGGGTTCCTCGCGCGGCTCTCCGAAGGGGAGGAGCGCGCCCTGTTCGAGCGTGGCCGCAAGCGGCGTTTCGCCGCCGGCGAGACGATCTTCCACGAGGCCGAGGTCACCGACCGCGTCGTGATGCTGCTGGCGGGGCGCGCCAAGATCGCGACGGTCACGGAGGACGGCAAGGAGGTCATGCTCGGCGTCCGGGACCCCGGAGACCTGGTGGGGGAGTTCTCCGCGCTCGACGGCAAGCCGACCTCCGCGAACGTGATCGCGATGGAGCCGGTAGAGGCGCTCGTGCTCGACACCGCGTCGTTCAAGACGTGGCTGACGGACCATCCGGAGATCGCGCTGCTGCTGCTCGAGACGGTGCTCGCGCGCCTGCGCGACGCGGACCGCAAGCGCGTCGAGTTCTCCGCCTACGACACGGTGGCGCGCGTGGCGCGGCGGCTGTTCGAGCTCGCCGAGCGCTTCGGCGAGACGACCGACGCGGGGGTGGAGATCCGGCTCCCGATGACGCAGGACGAGCTGGCCGCGTGGACGGGGGCGTCGCGTGTCGGCGTCAGCCAGGCCCTCAAGTCCCTGCGCGACCGGGGGTGGATCGAGACGCGGAGGCGCTCGATCACCGTCATGGACATGGAGGCGCTGAAGCGCCGTGCCACTTAGCGAACGTTCAGGATTTAGCACTCGCTCCGTAAAGGGTTGAGTACTTCCTCGCCCTCCTTTTCTCGATCCTGGCATCACGAGCCGGCCCAAGGTGCCGCTCTCGGAGGATCGAAGGAGGGTCTCATGGCCTCGAAGTGGAGTGCGCGACTCGCCGTCGTTGTCGCGCTGGCATGTCTCGTCACCGCGACCGCGGCGATCGCCCAGCCGAGCACCGCGCGGACCGAGCGCGTGAGCGAGCGCAGCAACGGCGTCGAGGGCAACGACGACAGCTTCTGGTGCGCGATCTCCGGCGACGGACGGTTCGTCGGGTTCACGTCCCGGGCGTCGAACCTCATCGGCGCCGACCGGAACGGCGCCACCGACGTGTTCCTCCACAACCGCGCGAACGGCACGCCGGAGTTCGTGAGCATCAAGTCGACCGGCTCGCAGGCCAACCGTGCCTCCGAGGCGCCGTCTCTGTCGCACACGGGGCGGTACGTCGCCTTCACGACGAGCGCGTCCAACCTCGCGATCAAGGGCGACCGCAATGGCGTCGCCGACGTGTTCGTGTACGACCGCAACGAGGGCCGGACGAACCGTGCCAGCATCCGGTCGAACCTCAAGGAGGCGAACGGCGCCAGCTACGACCCGTCGATCTCCGCGAACGGCCGCTTCGTCGCCTTCACGTCGACCGCTTCGAACCTCGCGGTCAAGGGTGACAACAACGGAGACGCGGACGTCTTCGTGCACGACCGCGTCACGCTCAAGACCAACCGCGTCAGCATCAGCTCGAAGCTGAAGGAGGGGAACTCCTCCAGCTACTCGTCTGCGATCTCGGGCGACGGCCGGCTGGTTGCATTCGTCTCGTACGCGAGCAACCTCGTCCCGCGCGACACCAACCGGCGACCGGACGTCTTCGTGTACAACCGGGCGACGCGCAAGACGATCAGGATCAGCATCGCGAGCGACGGCACGCAGGCCGACGGCGAGAGCGCGGCCCCCATGTTCTCGCAGGACGGCGGGTTCGTCACCTTCCAGTCGAACGCGACGAACCTGATCGGGAGCGACACGAACAACGCGACCGACGTCTTCGTGCACGAGCTGTCCACCGGAGAGACGACCCGCGCGAGCCGCGGCATGGCCGGCGCAGAGTCCAACGGCGAGAGCTTCATCCCCGCGATCTCCGGCGACGGCCGCTACGTCGCTTTCCAGTCGACTGCGTCGAACCTGGTTGCGGGTGACACGAACGGGACGCCGAACGCGTGGGAGGGGATCGACGTCTTCCGCTACGACCGGCAGACCGGCCAGACCGAGCGGGTGAGCGTCGGCGACGACGGTGAGCAGGCGAACGGGCCGAGCAACGACCCGGGCGACGACCCGTCGATCAGCGCCGACGGCCGCTACGTGTGCTTTGCGTCCCGCGCCAGCAACCTGGTCGAGGACGACACCAACGGGTCTTACGACGTGTTCGTCAGGGGACCGCTGCTCTAAGGAGGCGAATACAGTGTCCGTGCAATCGGCGTTGAGGAGGCTTCGAGACATGTGCCCACCGTTCGCGATGCCCCTCGTCGGGGTGCTCGCAGTGGCCCCACTCTGTCTCAGCCTGTCGGTGCGGCCCGCCCCGGCCGAGGCGGCGTACGTGGGCGACAACGGAAAGATCGTGTTCGAGGCCCGCCGCGACGGAAACCCCGAGATCTACGTCATGGACGCGGACGGCACGGACCAGCAGCGGCTGACGTTCAGCAAGACGTGGGACATCGCGGCGTCGTGGTCGCCGGACGGGACCCGCATCGCATGGGGTAGCGAGGAGGACGGCGACCGCGAGATCTTCGTGATGAACGCGGACGGCTCCGAGCAGACGCAGATCACGTTCAACCGCTACTACGACAGGGCCCCCACGTGGTCGCCCGACGGCACGAAGATCGCGTTCGCGAGCGAGCGCCGCAAGCAATATGCGATCTACGTGATCAACGCCGACGGCACCGGCCGCGCGACGCGGATCACGCCGCCGGGGATGAGCGCACGGCACCCCGCGTGGTCGCCGGACGGGTCGCTGCTCGCGTTCGAGAGCCGCCGCGACGGCAACCCCGAGATCTACCTGAGCCGGCTCAACGGGACCGGGCTGCGCCGCCTCACCGACGAACCGGCGAACGACTTCGTGCCCAACTGGTCGTCGGACGGCGAGCACATCGTGTTCGCGAGCACCCGCGACGGCAACCACGAGATCTACTCCGTGCGGATCGACGGCACCGGCGAGCGGCGCCTGACCGAGAACGTCTACTACGATTCGGAGCCGAACTGGTCGCCCGACGGCACCAGGATCGTGTTCTGGAGCACGCGCAACGGCAACATCGACGTGTACGCGATCAACCCCGACGGCTCCGGCGAGACGCGGATCACGACGCACCCCGGGAAGGACTACAGCCCCGACTGGCAGCCCGTCTGCACTGTGGGCGGCACGCCCGGGGACGACCTGTTGACGGGTACGCTCGGCCGTGACCTGATCTGCGGCGGCGACGGGGACGACACGATCATGGGCGGCGGGGGCGCCGACGTGATCTTCGCCGGCGACGGCGCGGACTCGGTCGCCGGCGGCCCCGGCAACGACGTGATGAGCGGAGGAGAGGGCTCGGACGAGCTTCTCGGCGGCGACGGCAACGACCGGATCTTCGGTACTTCGGGCGCGGACCGGGCCGAAGGGGGAGCCGGGGCCGACGTGATCAACGTGAAGGACCGGACGGGAGACGACGATGTCGACGGCGGCGGGGGGACGGACAACTGCGTAGGCGACACCGGAGACGGCAAGACCAATTGCCCGTGAGGCGGCCTCGGCCGGTGAACGAAGCGGAATGAGGAGGCGCGTCGTCGCGCTGGTCGCCCTGCAGCTCTTCGCCGCCACCGCGGCGGCCGCTGCCGAGACCGCGAACTGGGTCCCGTTCACCGGCAGCTACTCGATTTCCAGGACCTTCAAGCACTACGGCGGACACTCGACGCCCGGCATCGACTTCCGCATCCCGTCCGGCACGCCGATCCGGGCCGCGGGGCCCGGAACCGTCGTCGGGATCGAGGAGCGGTGCAAGCCCGGCCACCGCTGGTGCTCTGGCCGCCGCGGGAACTACGTCCAGATAGCGCACCCGGCCGGCCGCCACTCCCGCTACCTCCACCTGCGGCCCCGTGGCGTGACGGTGTCGGTGGGCGAGCAGGTCGAGCGGGGTGAGGTCATCGGCTACTCCGGCAACACCGGCGACTCGACCGGGCCGCATCTCCACTACGACGAGCTGCTGAAGGGCTCGCGCGTCTATCCCGGCCCGATGTACGCGTTGCACGGCTCGCGGACCGTGGTCTACCGGAACTGGCCGGGGGCAGACGAGCGCGTGATCCGCAACGACGGGTATCCGGTGACGGACCTGACGGTGAGCGTCGAGGGCGGGGGCACCGTGACCTCGACGCCCGCGGGGATCGACTGCGGGACTGACTGCGCCGAGACGTACTCGCCCGGTGAGGCGGTCGTCCTGGCGGCGGAGCCCGACGACCTCTACACGTTCACGGGGTGGGGCGGAGCCTGCTCGGGGACCGACCCCTGCGAGCTCCACATGACGTCGTCCGCCGAGGTCACGGCGACTTTCGCGTTGCCGGGCCCGTAACCTTCTACGAAATGACCACCCGACCGGCACGCTCTCGATTCGTCAGACATTTGTCTGACGAATTCGGAGGCTGACGGAGTGGACTCTTGGTGCTGATTCACCGGAGATCCTCACACGCCGATTTCTGGCTTCTCCGGCTGACTCCCGGTCGGCTGCTGGAGGTCGAGCGGAGCCAGGTGCTCTAGATATCGCGCTGCCGCCTTCGTAATCAAGTGATTGATCGATGTGTCTCGCGCGTCCGCGGTTTCTTGAAGCTGTCGATGGAGGCTCTCCGGAATCCGGACAGCCGTCGTCACCCTTCGCTCCCGGTACTTCCTGGGCCGGGCCAAGCCGATCACCTCCTGGTCCCCAACGTACGCCGACGGTATGTCGAGCTTACGCGGCGAACTCCCGATGGCTGCGGATTTGTGATTGATAACGCGCGCGCCAGTAATTGGGTGGAAGCAGCTATCACCAGGAAAGACGGGTAATCAGCGACAACGGATCTAGATTGAATGCCTCATTTCCCTCTGCACGTGGAGTTGCGAGATGCAAGGTCAACTTTTCCCCGATAACAAGCCACAGCTTGAACCCGTCATCAGCTTCCAAGCTCGTGCGTCGAAGCAGGGCCGGATCGTTCGCGAGTTCGCTCAGGACGCGCTGGCAGGAGCCGGTTTCTCATTGTCCTCGGCCAGATTCGAGGTTTCGATGACCGGAGTCGAGGTTGACGTGGCTGCAGCCGACAAGCTTGGGAACAGGTGGTACTGCGAGGTGACCGGTGCGTATGGGAGTCGGCGGCCCGGCCTAGCGAGAACTGACACAGTTCGAAAAATCCTCGCTTCTGCGTACATGCTTGCTGACTGGAGCATCGGCCCGTTCGTTGTCATTACAACGGATCTTCCTGCGCCAGGCTCCCGGGGGGACGTTTGGCTGCGCCATGCCGGTCCTGATGTCATCTACGACGTGCTGGTCCTGGGACGTGGAGACGATTTTCGCCGGTTGGAGGCATATGCAACACGTGGGCCATCCGGTGGGCCGCTACCCGGGTGGTGGAGGCCCGAGGAACTCGGAGGGCGGCGAGATCAGCATCAGCCTCCTTTGCCATTTGTTGAGCTGGATGGTGCCGACGACGTCGCTGGGTTCGACCGCCTCCGTCACTACATCAAGATCGTGATGCCCTCGCGCAACTCGATCGGGTATCCCATCGACCCCGTGGTTCTTGCGACGTTTCAAAAGGATCTTGTTGCCTGGCTGATGAACCGGAACGGCGGGCAGGTAAAACAGACTGCTGAAGGGTCGTGGCTCGATCCAAACGGGGCGCCCATGGACGAAAGGATCTCCATACTGGGGAGCTGGGGGCGGACACCGGTTTCGCGTTCGGAGATTCAGCCCTTCGTCGACCGGATGTTCGACGAGCTCGACCAACTGGCCGTGAGCGTATTCATCGATGGGGAGATGCTTCTGTTTTCGCGGGTTGGGGCGGAGGCGTAAGAGGAGCCGCGCGTTCGGCAGCACGCCGTGCGGTCCGGGGGTCCCCGGAGCTTCGAAAGCCGTTCACGAACGAACGCGCAAGCGCCTGGGCGCGTGGTGCTGCGTGTTAGTTTTTCGCCGTACCTACCAGGACATTCGCGGTTTTTGACGCGTCCGTAAAACGACGAAGCAAGAGGGAGAAGCCCCGCGTGCCCGACGGCTACTTCGGCCAGTACGTGACCATCGGCGTCTTCGCCGTCGTCGGGGTCGTTCTGGTCTTCGGGACGCTCGCCCTGGCCCGGCTCGTCCGGCCGAACGTGCCGACCCCGGAGAAGTACACGACCTACGAG
>JALZEG010000310.1 GCA_030862185.1 Actinomycetota bacterium | reverse complement strand
CCCGGCCGGGACCCGGTCTTCGGCTTCGGCCGGTTGAACGCGCTGGCCGCCGTCACCCGCTGCTGACCGAATTCGGCCGGGGCCCGGAGCAGGTCAACGGGCCGGGACACAGAACCGTCTGGACTACGGCTCTGATCACGACTAGGAGGTAAGGCGGATGAAGAAGCTGATCGTTGTTGGCCTCGTGGCCGGCTTGATGGTGGGGGCCCTGGCACCCGCCCAGGCCGGCAAGAAGAAGAAGAAGCCCAAGACGCCGCCTGCGCCCGTGGCCGTCGACCTCAAGTTCTTCTTGACCGACGCCGACGGTTGCACGACCTCCGAGAACCTGCTGTCGCTGACGCACGTTCCCAGCGACGGCTGCTGGTACGTGGACTCCGGCGCGCCGTACGAAGCGATCGTGCAGGCCGGCCTGCTGACCCCCGCGGACCTCGCGGTGACCTGGACCGCCACGGACGGCGTGCCGTTCACCCTCGACGCGACCAAGCACGTCACCGGCGAGATCACGACGGAGGGTGGCGCCTGCGTCGTCTCAGGAGTGTGCGCGCCGGTGACGCTGTCCGCGGGCAACGCGACGCTCGACGTGGTCGTCCAGGGTGAGATCGACGGCGAGATGACCGACCTCGGCACGTTCAGCGAGTCGTTCCAGACCATCCCCGGGACGAAGCACACGACCAAGGTCGACATCACGCTCGACGCCGCTCTGGACAAGAAGCAGGTGACGAACCTGACGGTCGCGACGTACATCCACGGGCCGGCCGTGCTGCACGGGACCGTGGTCCTCGACGACCCGGCATCGTTCGTGACGCTCCCGGCACTCAAGTAACGCCGAACGAGCTCTCAGGAGGCGTCGCCGCCGGCGGCGCCTCCTGTCGCGTCCGGCCGGGCTAACCCTTTACGACGCCCACCGGACGCATCCGCGCGACCACCTTCGTCAGCCCGGCCCCCTCGCACGTCTCGACCACCTCCGACACGTCCTTGTACGCGTAGGGCGCCTCTTCCGACAGCAGCTTCGCGTGGCTCGCCGCGACGAGGATCCCTTCCGACTCGAGCTGCCTCTTGAGCTCGTGTCCGCCCATCTGCTTCTTCGCCTGCGTGCGGCTCATCGCGCGGCCCGCGCCGTGACATGTGGACGCGAACGAGTGCGCCGCGCCCATGCCCGCGAGCACGTACGAGTGCGTCCCCATGCTGCCCGGGATGATCACCGGCTGGCCGACGTCTTCGTATCTCTCCGGCAGCTCGGGGTGGCGGGGGCCGAACGCGCGGGTCGCGCCCTTACGGTGCACGCACAGCTTGCGCGTCGTCCCGTCGACCTCGTGCTCCTCGATCTTCGCCAGGTTGTGAGAGATGTCGTAGACGACCGTCATCTCGAGATCGCGCGCGCTGCTGCCGAACACCTCCTCGAAGCACTCGCGCGTCGCGTCGGTGAGCAGGTGCCTGTTAGCGCGGGCGAAGTTGCCCGCCGCGTCCATCGCGCCGAAGTAGCTCTCGGCCCTCGGGTGGTCCATCGGGACGCACGCGAGCTGGCGGTCGGGGACCTCGATCCCGAGCTGGGGCATGAGCCGGTCGATCGCCTTCAGGTGGTCGGTGCAGGTCTGATGGCCGAGGCCCCGGGACCCGGAGTGGATCATCACGACGACGCCGCCCTCGAAGAGGCCCATGACCTCGGCCGCCGCCGCGTCGCGCACCTCGTCGACGACCTGGACCTCGAGGAAGTGGTTGCCGGCTCCCAGGCTCCCGAGCTGAGACCCGCCGCGTTCCTTCGCCCTCTCGGAGACCAGGTCGGGCCGCGCGTTCGGCAGCACGCCGGAGTCCTCGCAGAGCTCGGCGTCCTCCTCCCATCCGATGCCTCGGGCGAGCGGGTACTTCACGCCGTCCTTCAGGACCGCCTCCATCCCCTGCGCGTCGAGCTGCATGCGCCCCTTGCCGCCGACCCCGCGCGGGACCCTGCGGCCGAGGATCGTCACGAGCTCGCGTATCGACGGCTTCGCCCGGTCCCACGTGACCGCGCTGCGGACGAGCCGGACTCCGCAGCCGATGTCGAAGCCGACGCCGCCGGGGGACACCGCGCCGCCGCGCTCGACGTCGGTCGCGGCGACGCCGCCGATCGGGAAGCCGTAGCCCCAGTGGATGTCGGGCATCGCGAGCGAGGCCCCCACGATCCCCGGCAGCGTGGCGACGTTCGCCACCTGGTCGATCGCGTTGTCGTCGACCGCCTTGCGGATCAGGTTCTCCGACGCGAACACACGGCCGGGGACGCGCATGCCTCCGGCCCAGCCGACCGGGACCTCCCACACGAACTCGTCTAGCCGCCGCACCTCCATGCCTGCCCCCTACACGTCGACGTAGAGCGTCGCCGACCAGCCGTCCCCAGCCTGCTCGACCGCGAGCCGGTGGTACGTGATCGCCTTGACCTGGGTGCCGCCTTCGTAGCTCGCGTCGTCGCGCGGGGCTATACCCAGCCGCCCCGCCGCGCGGCGCTCCGTGACCTCGGTCATCCCCAGCGACGTCACGACCGCGTCCCGCGAGTCGTGGACGTAGAGGACCTCCCCGAGCCAGTCGACGAGGAGCGCGCCGGTGTCGCCGGCCTCGATCTCTATCGTCACCTCGTCGTCCGCCCGGCGGTCCGGCGCCCAGGTCCCGATGATGTCCAGCAGACCGAGCGTGGCCTGCTCGAACACACCCAATAGGTCAACTGCCTCGGCCCGGATGCCGACATCTGCTGTGTGTTCCAGGATCTCGAACCGCGCCATCCTGCCAAGGGTGGCACAGAAAACGGGGCCGCTCCGATGGAGCGCGGCCTCGCCGCGGCCGCTGCCGCTCGCCTGACCGAGAACGTCGAGCGGGTCATCAAGGGTAACCGCCGTGCGGTGGAGGCGGCGGCCACGGCGCTGTTCGCCGGCGGCCACCTGCTGATCGAGGACGTGCCCGGCGTGGGCAAGACCATGCTCGCCCGCAGCCTCGCCGCGTCCGTCGGCGGGTCGTTCAAGAGGATCCAGGGCACGCCCGACCTGCTGCCGTCGGACATCACCGGCACGACGGTCTTCGACCAGCAGACGCACACGTTCGACTTCATCCCCGGCCCCCTGTTCGCGAACGTCGTCCTCGTCGACGAGGTCAACCGCGCCACTCCGCGTGCACAGGCCGCGCTCCTGGAGGCGATGGACGAGAGGGCCGTGACCGTCGACGGGATGAGGCACCCGCTCCCGGCGCCGCTGTTCGTGGTCGCGACGCAGAACCCGCTCGAGCAGCACGGGACGTTCCCCCTGCCGGAAGGACAGCTCGACCGCTTCGCCATGTCGATCGACATGGGCTACGTGGCGCCCGCCACCGAGAAGGAGATCATCGTCGCGCAGCTGCACGGGCATCCGATCGAGGAGCTGCGGCCGGTGCTGGCGCCGGAGGAGCTTGCGGCAGTCCAGCGCACCGTGCGCGACACGTACGTCGCGCAGCCGGTCCTCGACTTCACGCTCGCGATCGTCACCGCGACTAGACGGCACCCCGAGATCGCGTTGGGCGCCAGCCCGCGGGCGTCGGTCACTCTGATCCGCTGCGCGCAGGCGAGGGCCTTGCTGAAGGGCCGCGAGTTCGTCGTGCCCGACGACGTCAAGGCGCTCGCGCTCGCGACGCTGTCGCACCGCGTGGTGACCCCGAACGGCTTCGGTCAGAGCGCGGCCCGCGGGCGCAAGATCGTTCAGTCGATCCTCGACTCCACACCGGCCCCCGTCACCGACGGCGGCCACGCGCCGCCTCCGGCGCGCCACCCCTCGACCGCTCCGCCCGCTCCGAGCCTCACGCGATGACCCGCCGGCCCACGCCGAAGGCCGCGGTCGTCGCCGCGGTCGGAGGCCTCCTGATCGCGGTCGGGACCACCGCGCAGGCAGGATGGATGTTCGTCCTCGCCGCGGGGGTCCTCGGTCTCGTGACCTCGGCGCTCCTCACGCCACACCGCCTCGCCGCGGCGACCGTCATGCGGTCCGTTCCCGAACGCGTGCGTGTGGGCGAGACGGTCCCGGTCGAGGTCTCGTTGAAGAACGCTTCCGCGAAGAGGCTTCCGCCGGCGCGGGTCGAGGTCCGCTGCCCCGCGTTCGAGACGACGTCCCTGGCATGCGAGGCGGTCGCCCCGGGTGCGACTGCGACGGTCGAGGTCGCGCGGGTGGCGCTCCGGCGCGGCGTCTTCGACGGCAGCGAGGTGACGGTGTCGTCGTCGGCGCCCTTCGGCTTCGTTCGGTCGAAAAAGGAGCTGGCGGTCGCGTCGCGGGTCATCGTCCATCCGCAGGTGGTCGCGGTCGACGACCTGCCGCTTCCCGAGACGCCCGCCGCGACCGCCGATCAGGCGCTCGCAGTCGCCCGTTCCGGCCACGGCGACGTGTTCGCCGGTGTCCGTGAGTACAGGCCCGGCGACCAGCGGCGGCTGATCCACTGGCGATCGACCGCGCGCGCGGGAACGCTCGTCGTGCGGGAGCAAGAGGAGCAGGCGAAGAGTCCCGTCGTCCTCGTCGTGGGGTCACTGCCGGCGGAGGAGCCGGGCGACCGCGTCGCAGCGGCCGCGGCGTCGGTCGGCCTCCACGCGCTGGCGGCCGGCCGCACGGTCCACTGTGCCGGACGCGGCCTCTTCGGCGACCTCGTCGAGAATGCGTCGGAGCTCTCGGTCCTCGACTGGGCCGCGGCCCTCGAGGGCTCCGGCTTCACCGCGGCCGACGGTGTGAGCGCGGCCCACCGGAGCTGGGGCCGGCGCTGCGCGTTCGTGGTGTTCGAGAGCGAACCGGGATCGAGCAGGGACGCGATCGAGCTGGCGCTGAGTCACGGTTCCACCGTCCAGCTCGTGCGCGCCACGGCGGCCTGATGATCGCTCCACACGCGCGCGTCGAGGCGGCGCGGCTGCCGGAAGACTCGCTGGCCCTGCGGGTCGCGGTGCTCGGCGCGGTCGTGACCGGAACCGTCGCCCTCGCGACGGCCGGCGCGGTGCCGGCCTCGAGAGCGACGCTCGTGGTGGCCCTGCTGCTCGCCGGCTACTGGTTCTCCTACGTGTTCAGGCAAGACGCCTCGTGGAAATGGACCGTCAAGGTCGTCCTCGCCGTGGGGGCCGCCCTCGCCGTCGGCCACTTCGTGGACGAGGTGCGCGACATCCGGACCCTCGACGAGTCGCGCTTCCCGCTGGCCGAGCTCTTCCTGATCGTCCAGGTGATCCACGGCTTCGACCTTCCGGCGCGCAAGGACCTGAACTTCTCGCTCGGGTCGTCGCTCGCGCTCATGGCGATCGCCGGGACGCTCGCGCAGGACACGTCGTTCGCGCTCTTGCTCGTCGTCTACTTCGGCTTCGTGATGGCCGCGCTGACCTTGTCCCACCGCTCCGAGCTGGCTTCGGGCACGGCCGGATGGATGACGACCCCGGAGCCGCGCTCGTCGTTCCCGTGGCGCGACCTCGGCCGCGCCGTCGTGCCCGTCCTGCTGTGCGGCTCGCTGATCTTCATGCTGCTGCCGCAGTCGGTCGCGTCGCACTACTTCTCCCTGCCGTTCTCGCTCGGGTCCGGGCTGGGGTCCGACGCGGGCGGCGGGATCATGAACCCCGGCGGCTCGGGCTCGGGATCGTCCGGCCCCGGCTACGCCGGCTTCGGCGACCGGATGGACCTCAGCGCGCGCGGCGAACTGTCGGACGACCTCGTGATGAGGGTGCGCTCGTCGGCCCCCGCGATGTGGAAGGGGATCGTGTTCGGCCGCTACGACGGCCGCGCCTGGGAGGGAGCCCCCGAAGACGCGCCGGTGCTGGCGGCGGACTCGCCGCCGTACGAGTACCCGCCCCAGTTCCGCAGCCTCGGTCCCCGCGCGCAGGTCACGCAGACGTATTACGTCGAGGCCGAGCAGCCGAACGTGATCTTCGCCGCGGGACAGCCGGACACGATCTGGTACGACGGCGGCGTGACCATCGACGCCCTCGGCGGCGTCCGTACGCCCTCGACGCTCACGCCGGGCACCGTCTACAGCGTCGTCTCGACGCGCGGCTCCGCGCCGGTCGAGGAGCTGCGAGCGCTACCGCAGGAGGCGCCCCCCGCCGCCATCCAACAGTACCTGGAGCTCCCGGCGTCGCTGCCGGAGCGCGTCGCGCAGCTCGCGCGGGACGTCACCGCGAAGGCGCGCACCGACGTCGACCGCGTGCTCGCGATCGAGGACTACCTCCGGCGCAACTACGAGTACTCGACCGATTCACCGGTCCCGCCGCCGGGCCGCGACGCGGTCGACCACTTCCTGTTCGACGCCGACGTGGGCTACTGCGAGCAGTTCGCGTCCGCCACCGCGGTCATGCTGCGCACGCTCGGGATACCCGCGCGCGTCGTGGCCGGCTACGCCGTCGGCGAGCGCAACAGGTTGAGCGGCTACTACGAGGTCCGCGCGAGCGACGCGCACGCATGGGTCGAGGTGTGGTTCCCGCACTACGGGTGGTACGAGTTCGACCCGACGTTCGCGATCCCGCCCGCCGAGGCCGGGCTCGGCAACAGCGTCCCGCTCCTCGGCGCGCTCGCGGCAGCGCGCACGGCGCTCGCGGAAGCGGGTCCGGTGGCAAAGGCCGCAACGGCCGGCGCGGGAGCGGCCGGGCTCGCGGCACTCGTGTGGCT
>JALZEG010000294.1 GCA_030862185.1 Actinomycetota bacterium | reverse complement strand
TCGCCCTCTGATGCCATGGGAATGGTACCGTCAGTTGACGGATGACGATCTGAAAGCGATGTTTGCGTATCTGCGCACCATTCCCCCGATCAGTAACGCGGTCCCTGAGGATCTCCCGCCTCCATCGCAGTAGTCGCGGGGCATGTCATTCCGGTCGCATGGGCTGCTCGATAGATGACGGGCGAGTTTATAAATCGTGGTCTTTGAAACACCGAGGACATCGGCCGCGCCTTCGACGTCGAGGATTTCCGGGAACTTTCGCGAGCCCCGGGAAGTAGTGAACAGTTTGTTGAGCTCAATTGCCGTCATCGCGACATAGAGATGCAACTCGCCCGTTCGAGAGCGGCGCTCACGAATACCGATTTGGAGTCAAGTGGCGTCGATTTAGGCGGCTTTAGCGCCTACGGCTTGCCCTGGGTAGTCTGAGTCCGCATTGCCGTCTAAGACCACGTGGCTGGCAGGTATCTCGACAGGCCGCATGCCCTCATGACGATGGGGCATGGGGTCAAGCGAAGGTGTGGGAGCGACGACGGTGTCTGGGGCGGCCTCCTGTTTGTGCTGGATTAACAGCTCAACCCAGTCGGCCTCTAAGGCCTCTCCGGTCAACAGTTCCATCGGGGCCTTTCCCTGTCGTTTGCCGCCTTTGTAACGATGATGGTTATGGTAAAACATGATCAGATTTAAGGTTTCTTGGGTGACTTGACCTTTCGAGCTATTGAGGTAAGGTCGAATCAGTGAATTGACCATTTCAACCAGCGATGAGGCTTTCACAATGGAATCGAGCTTCTCGAATACCAGTGCTTTAAACTCATCAAATTGGTCATCAAGAATACCGTCAGAAAAGGTCAGCCAATAGTCGCTCTCTCGTCGGTGATACTGCTTTTTCTTGCCATGAGATTGATAGAAAAGGTGATCATGGAGCCAAGCCAGTGCTAATGCATCGACAATCTGTTCAGGCATCAACTCAAGCAGGTCGGTATGAATCCGTTCAACTTGGCGAAACGGGACTAAGATATCATCCATATGGGCGCGAATCGACTTGAGAAGCTTCAGAAGTTTCTCATCATCAATTTCTTCCATCAGGCTCAGGATCAGGATCAAATTTGAACGGACATCTTCAACTGTACGAAGTCGACCCGAGTCCGAGCACAGATGTAAGGTTTCACTCAGCATACCGAGTAACAGATCAAGCTGATCATATCTCTCTATCGCGTGTTCACAAGCTTGTCGGGTTTGTTCATATTGCTCAAGACGCTTTTGCAGATTGGCTTCGCTTTTGGCGTTGTCGAATGTCTCAGCGGCTTTGACCTCCTTGCCAATGGCTCCATAAGCTTTTCGCTCCAGTTGGTGGCAGCGGTTAAACAGGTCTTGAAACTCATGGAATTGATCACACACCCAAAACCCATCTTGACAAGCGGCCTGGTAGCCGGCTTTCAGACCAATGCCCCGGTCCGATGCCATACCCAGGCTGTGAAAGCGATGAGCCCCGAGGTCGTTAAAATGCGTTTCCCAAGTCTTGGCCGAGCGATCTGAAGCTAGCTCGATTTTAAGGATGGCGGTACTTTGCGCATCCATCGTGACCAAGATGGGGGCACGGATGGCAAAAATCTCATCGCTGAGATAAAACACCACTTTCTGGTGGGGCATCGAGAGCGTGGACGGGACGCAGCGCCCATAGGCTTGGAGGGATTCACTGAGATAACCCACAGAGCTTGGCCGGTACTCCATGCGCTGGAGAATGGAGGAGAGACTCGGAATCGTGCATTTGCCTGCCAAACGTAACAACAACATCCACGGTTCGAGTAGGAGATCAGGGGGCTCGACAAGATGGTGGGGATCGCTAAAGAGGTCTTCCAAGTGGTGCCTAGCGGCCCAGCTGAGCTGATAGAGAAAGGTTCTGGAGATATGATACTCTTGAGCAATCTGAGTCATCTTGCCGTAGATGCCTTGATGGAGCCAAACGTGTTTGACAATGTCGATACGAGTTTGAGGATCTAAATCGTGGCGTCTGGTAAACTTCATCGCGCAACCTCTGGTGGGTGGTGGCTGGTGACGAATCATCACGATTCGGTTTTGCATCGCCATCCTACCACCGCCAGGGGATTTGCTGAAACTGTCAACTGGGCTCTGAAAGGTCCCGAAATTTGTCGTTTGTAATCATGCGATGGCGGTCGGCAAATCCAAGAGACTACGTAGTGGACACTAAATTTGCTCGACCCTCTGCTGAGGGGTAGTCACGGACCGCCTCTTGTCGTATCCTGAGGCTCTCATACCTCATGCTAAAAAGGAGAGCCTCCCATGGGTATTGCGCGCTACCTCCAACACTGGTTAAGCGGACAGGGGCCTTATCTCCAGACGGCTGCGTTTGTCCCCGAAACCCATCCCATTCGCCTGTGGGCCGATACCTTTCCATGGGACGCCCTGGTCGACGCGGTCACCCACAGTTTTGCCCATCGCTTTCCCAAAAAGCGCCCCAAGGGAGGTCGTGCACCGGTCTCGCCCCGCGTGTTGTTAGCCTTGGAACTGCTCAAACACGAGTTGGGTGAGTCCGACGAAGAGGTCTGTCAGCGCTTGCGCACCGATGTGGCGGTGATGTATGCCTGTGGCC
>JALZEG010000292.1 GCA_030862185.1 Actinomycetota bacterium | reverse complement strand
TCGTGGACGAGGGCGTCGAGCGCGTCAACTTCGCCTTCGTGGCCGAGCGGTGGGACAACGTCGGCTGGAAGACGTTCGACTGGATGATGCTGTTCCTGAGCCTGCTCCACGGTGCGAACGGGCTGCGCATCATCATCGAGGACTACGTCCACAACTCGGCCTGGAGGGTCTCGATCAAGAGCGTCCTCTACGTCTCCACCGCCGTGCTGATGGTGATGGGCACCGCGGTCATCGTCACGTTCGACCCGAGCACCGGCGGCTAGCACGATGGCCCGCTTCCACACCTACGACGCAGTCATCGTCGGCGCCGGCGGCGCCGGGCTGCGGGCCGCCCTCGAAGCCGGGAAGCGCTGCAAGACCGCGGTCGTCTCGAAGCTCTACCCCACCCGCTCCCATACGGGAGCAGCCCAGGGCGGGATGTGCGCCGCCCTCGCGAACGTGGAAGAGGACTCGTGGGAATGGCATGCGTTCGACACGGTCAAGGGCTCGGACTTCCTCGCCGACCAGGACGCGGTCGACATCATGTGCAAGGAGGCCGTCGAGGCCGTGCTCGAGCTCGAGCGCATGGGCCTTCCCTTCAACCGAACGCCCGACGGCAAGATCGACCAGCGCCGCTTCGGAGGGCACACGCGCAACCACGGCGAGGCCGCGGTCAAGCGCGCCTGCTACGCCGCCGACCGCACCGGCCACATGATCCTGCAGACGCTCTACCAGCAGTGCAACAAGGAGGGCGTCGAGTTCTACGACGAGTTCTTCGTACTCGACCTCATCATGGTCGACGGCTCGTGCGCCGGCATCGTCGCGTACGAGATCGCGACCGGCGAGATCCATGTCTTCCACTCGAAGTCGGTGCTGTTCGCGACGGGCGGCTACGGGAAGATGTTCAAGATAACGTCGAACGCGCACACGCTGACCGGCGACGGCCCCGGCGTGGTCTTCAACCAGGGCCTCCCGCTCGAGGACATGGAGTTCTTCCAGTTCCACCCGACGGGGCTGTACGGCCTCGGGATCCTCCTGTCCGAGGCGGCACGCGGCGAGGGAGGCATCCTGCGCAACGCCGACGGCGAGCGCTTCATGGAGCGGTACGCGCCGACGATCAAGGACCTCGCGCCGCGCGACATGGTGTCGCGCGCGGAGTTCTTCGAGATACAGGAGGGCCGCGGCGCAGGGCCGAAGAAGGACTACATCCTGCTCGACCTCACGCACCTCGACGCCGAGGTCATCGAGACGAAGCTCCCCGACATCACCGAGTTCGCCCGGACGTACCTCAACGTGGAGCCGCTGACGGAGGCAGTGCCGATCGTCCCGACCGCGCACTACGCCATGGGCGGGATCCCGACGAACGTGAACGCCGAGGTGCTGAGCAACCACTGGGGCGACGTCGTGCCCGGGTTCTACGCCGCCGGCGAGTGCGCCTGCGTCTCGGTCCACGGCGCGAACCGCCTGGGGACGAACTCGCTGCTGGACATCGTCGTGTTCGGCCGGCGCGGCGGGCTCAACATGGCGGAGTACGCGGCGGCGCACAGGCACCTCGACATCCCCGACGAGCCGCACCTCTCCGCGCAGCGGGCGATTGCGTCCTTCTACGAAACCGACGGCGTCGAGTCGACCGCTCACATTCGCAAGACGCTGCAGAACGACATGATGGACAACGCCTCGGTGGTGCGAACGGACGAGTCGCTGGGTAAGGCGCTCGACGGCATCGGCCGTCTCAAGGACCGCTACCGCAGGGCGCCGGTCCGGGATCGGGCCAAGGTCTACAACACCGAGATCGTCGAGCACGTCGAGCTCGGGTTCCTCCTCGACATGGCGGAGGCGCTCGTGGTGTCGGCGCGGGCTCGCACGGAGAGCCGCGGCGGCCACTACCGCGAGGACCACAAGATGCGCGAGGACGACCACTGGATGAAGCACACGTTCGCCACGCGCGACGGCGACGGCGGGATCAGGCTCGACTACAAGGACGTCACGCTCGGTCGCTACGAGCCGGTGGAGAGGAAGTACTGATGGACGTCCGGCTGAGGATCCTGCGCTACAACCCGGAGACGGACGACGAACCGCACTTCGAGGAGTACACGGTCAAGGCCGAGCCGATGGACCGGCTGCTCGACTGCCTCCATACGGTGAAGTGGTACCACGACTCGTCGCTGGCGCTGCGGCGCTCCTGCGCGCACGGAATCTGCGGTTCCGACGCGATGGTAATCAACGGCGTGAACGCGCTGGCGTGCAAGCTGCTCGTGAAGAACCTGAAGCAGCCGATCACCGTCGAGCCGATCCGGGGGCTTCCGGTCAAGCGCGACCTGATCGTCGACATGGAACCGTTCTTCGCCGGCTACCGCGCCGTGAAGCCGTGGCTGATCACCGACGACGACGATCGCGAGGAGGCCCGGGAACGCATCCAATCGCCCGAGGACCGCGCCCGCTACGACGACACGACGAAGTGCATCCTGTGCGCGGCGTGCACGACGTCGTGCCCGATCTTCTGGTCGGACGAGGAGTACGTGGGCCCGGCGGCGATCGTGAACGCGCACCGATTCATATTCGACTCGCGCGACCGCGGGGGCCGCGAGAGGCTGGAGATCCTGTCGCGCAAGGACGGCGCGTTCAAGTGCCGGACGGTCTTCAACTGCACGGAGGCGTGCCCCCGCGGCATCAAGGTGACTCAGGCGATCCAGGAAGTGAAGAGAGCCTCGCTCTTCCAGTCACTGTAGGACCCGCCGGCGCCGGGAGTTGAAGCCGGACCTGATCTAACCTCGGCCCATGCGTCGATTTCGCCGCGTGCTCCTCGTCGTGGGCCTCGTGCTCGTCGTGCTGCTCGCCTATCCGGGCTGGCTCGCGTGGCGCATCTGGGACCAATCGCACAACGACGAGGTCCGGGCGGCCGACGCGATCGTCGTCATGGGGGCGGCCCAGTACAACGGCCGTCCGTCGCCGGTGCTGCAGGCGCGGCTCGACCAGGCGCTCTACCTCTACGAGGAGGACCTCTCGCCCACGGTGATCGTCACGGGGGGCCGCCGGGAGGGCGACCGGTTCGCAGAGGCCGAGGCGGCCGCGCTCTACCTCGAGGCCGAGGGCGTTCCGACGCAGGCGATCCTGCAGGAGGACGAGGGCACGACGACTCTGGAGAGCCTCGAGCACGTGCGGGAGCTGTCCCGCGACGAGGGCATCGACACGGTCCTCCTGGTCTCCGACCCGCTGCACTCGGAGCGCGTGAAGACGATGGCGGAAGACCTCGGATTCGAGGAGGCGTGGACGAGCCCGGCGCCGTACACCGAGCTGAACCGCACGCGCCGGACGAAGGCCGGAGAGCTGCTGCACGAGATCGCGTCGCTGGCGGCGTACGAGCTGTTCGACCGCTAGCCGGAGACGGGGCGCGCCGTGTAGATCGTCGTGCGGCCGGACAGACCTCGGATCTTCACCGCCCGGCGGCTCGTGAACTCGACCGACTTCAGCCGCTTCTCCGCCAGGTCCTTCGCCGCCTCCGACACCACGACCCGGTCCGGCTTGCAGTGGTCGAGCAGGCGCGCCGCCAGGTTCACGTCGTGGCCGAGCAGGTCGTCGCCGGTGATCAGCGGCTCTCCTGCGTGCACCGCGATCCGGAGCTTCACCTGGAGGGCCGGGTCCTTCGCACGCTCGCGGCCCACCGCGTCTCGCAGCGCGAGCGCTCCGCGCACCGCCTGCGACGCCGACGGGAACGCGAGCAGGAAGCCATCGCCGAGCTGCTTCACCTTCTCGCCCTTCGTGCGGACGAGCTCGCGGTCGACGAGGTCTTCGAGCCGGTTCAGCACCTCGATCGCGCCGCGGTCGCCGAGCCTCTCGGTCATCGAGGTGAACCCGGCCACGTCGGCGAAGACGATCCCGACCGTCGTCCCCGTCGCGATGTTCGCCAGTCGCCGGGTCGACTCGTCGTCCTCGGCGGCGAGGCCCGCGAGGAGTTGCGCGCTCTTGAGGCCGAGGCGCTTGATACGCGAGGGCCGCTTGCGGAGCGCGTCGGCGATGATCGGCTCGAGCGCCTCCGCGGCCTGCAGCACGGTAGCGACGCGGCCCTCCTCGTCGATGCGCTCGCGCAGGGAGCCCTTGACCTTGGGGACGAGCTCGGGATCGCGCCGCAGCGCGGCGAGCACGGCGTCGCGGACCTTCATGGGGCGAAGTTACGTGATCATCGAGAGGCGTCCGGCGATCTCGAACGTCGCCGGGGTCGTCAGGCCGACCAGCTCGCCGTCGACGTTGAGCTCTATCGGCGGGTCGGCGTCGATCTCGATCCGCGGTCCCCGGACGGTCCCGACGCCGTCCAGGCCCGCGTGCTCCCCCGCCCGCACCTTCAGCAACAGCCGGATCGCCGCCGCCGCGTTCGGCGCCCCCAGGGCGCACCCGTCGAGGGACCCGTCTGCGGGGTCGGCGTCCGGCCACACGGCGATCCCGCCCCCGCACGTCCGGCCGTTCCCTACCCCGGCCGCGACGCAGTCCGGCACCTCGATCCCGTCGATCCTGATCGTCGACCGCCGCAGCCCCGTCGCCGCCTTGGCGCCGCCCACCCAGAACGCGAGGGGACCGAGCACCCGCTTCGTCTCCTCGTCGATCGCCTCGTCGACGTGTACGGGAAAGCCCCCCATGCACGCGTTGACGAACAGCCTCGACACGCCGCCGCCCGACGCGCGCCCGAGATCGAAAGACCGAATGCCGCCCCCGGCGACCAGCCGCGCCGCCTCGGCCGGGTCGTCCGGAACCCCCAGCGTCCGGGCGAAGTCGTTGCCGGTCCCCAGCGGGACCAGCGCGAACCGCACTTCGTCCAGCCGGTCGGCGAGCGCGTTCACCGCGTGGTTCAGCGTCCCGTCACCGCCCGCGACGACCACGACCTCGGCGTCGCGCGCGGCCTCCGTCAGATCCCCCTCTCCCGGCGTGAACCACGCGACCCCCGGCAGCTCCC
>JALZEG010000278.1 GCA_030862185.1 Actinomycetota bacterium | reverse complement strand
CCCATTCCTTGTCGAGCACCGACTCCTCGCACACCGCCATGGTCCGGAACTTCAGGAGGTCGAAAGACTTCCCGTCCAGGCCGACGCGGCGCTGCCTCAGGAAGATCGGCCGTCCGGAGTCGATCAGCGTCGCGACGGCAAGGGCCGCGAGCGCCGGCGAGAGGATCACGAGAGCGGCCCCCGCGATCACGACGTCCAGTGTCCTCTTCACGACCCAGCTGCGGCGGCTGCGCGCGGGCGTGCGGAGTCGCGACAGCGGCAGGCCCCACAGGTGGTCGCCGTTGTTCCCGGCCGAACCGAGCTCGAAGAGCCGCGGGATCAGCCACACGCCTGCACCGGTCGCCAGTGCATCGCGAACGACCGAGATCATGTTCCGCTGGTCCCCCGAGCTGAACGCCACGATGACGTGGTCGACCTCGCGCTCGCGGACGAGCCTCGGGATGTCGTTCGTCCCGCCGAGGATCGCCGCGCCGAGCTCGTTCGGCGCGTACTTCGGGTCGTCGTCGACCACGCCGACGACGCGGAGCCCGAAGTCCTCGTGCTCATGCAGCGTCGACACCACACGCTGCGCGATGTCACCCGCTCCGACGACGAGGACGCGGTTGTGGATCCCTGCCCGGCGGGCTCGGCGCCCGAGCGCGTACGCACCTACGCGGCCCGCCAGGAGCGCGGGGCCCGCGGCGGCCGCCGCGAAGAGAGCTGCGCTCGACTCGCCGACGCCCCACAGGGCGGAGACGGCGGCGCTGACGGCGAAAGCCGACACGACCGCACGCGTCACCGGACCGACGTCGTCGAGCACCCGCGGGTCCAGGCGCCGGTCCGCGGACGGCGAGGCGAGGAAGACGAAGGACGCGACGCCGACGAGCGCCACGGACGGGTCGACGTAGCCGGAGATCATCCGCGCCGTCCACACCACCGCGAGCAGCAGCCACATGTCGGAGAGCGCGACGAGGTCCCGTAGCGGGATCGTCAGCCGCCACCGTCGCTCGGCAGAGAAGGAGATCTCGCCCGAGACGCCCACGTCGAGGGCCTGAGGCTGCACGGGAGGGGTCATTTTGAGTTCTAGTGTCCTTTTTATCCGAGCTACCGACTACTCACTGCTGCTATGACGCAACCGACCGTACCGCAGGGTTCCCAACAAATCCCGCCCGGCGCACCGCCCGGGAACCCATTATTTGGCAACCCCGCGCCAGAAGGTATACGTATTCCCCGATCAGGGCAAGTAAATGCCCCGATCGAGGGATTTGTGGCTTTTTTAGGCAGATGCCCGGAACCAGGCGACGGTCTGCTTGAGCCCGTCGTCGAGCCCGACCTGGGGCGACCACCCGAGCACGCGTCCGGCCTTGCCGGGATCGACCGCGATCCGCTGGAGCTCTCCGGGGCGCGCCGCCGCGTACACGGGCTCGAAGCGTGACCCCGTGAGCTCCGCGAGCTTCGCGTAGAGCTCGTTGACCGAGATCTCCGAGCCGCTGCCGACGTTGACGAGCTCGCCGCTGCCCCCGTCACGCGCGGCTGCGAACGCCGCCACCACGTCGTCGACGAAGACGAAGTCCCTGGTCTGGGTCCCGTCGCCGTAGATCGTGCAGGGACGCCCCGCGAGCATCTTGCGCGAGAAGATCGCGACGACCTGGCCCTCGAGCCCGACCTCCGAGGCCGGCTCCTGGCGCGGGCCGTACACGTTGCTGAGCGCCAGCGCCGTGTAGTCGAGATCCTGGACGACCTTGTAGTAGCGCAGGTAGTCGAGCGCGACCTTCTTCGAGACGCCGTAGGGCGACTCCGGGAGCGCCTCCGGCCAGAAGACCTGGTCCTCCGTTACGGGGAGCCGCTCGGGTGCCGGCTCGCCGTAGATGCAGCCGCCCGACGACGTGAAGACGACCTTGCGCGTGCCGATCTCGGACGCGGCCTGGAGCACGTTCAGCGTCCCGAGAACGTTCACGGTCGCGTCGTGGAGCGGGTCGGAGACGGACCTGCGGACGTCGACCTGCGCCGCGAGGTGGAAGACCACCTCGGGCTTCTGGCGCTTCATCAGCTCGCCGAGCGCGTTCGACGTCACGTCGACCCGCTGGAACGTGAACTTCCCGGTCCCCGACCGTCTCGCGTCGGCCAGGTTCGCGAGGCGGCCCGACGAGAGGTTGTCGACGCCGAGGACCTCCTCGCCCTCCGCCAGCAGGCGGTCGACGAGGTGCGACCCGATGA
>JALZEG010000223.1 GCA_030862185.1 Actinomycetota bacterium | reverse complement strand
CGGCGCCGAAGATCGCGGAGTCGCCCATGCGCCCGGGCATCTTCCCGAAGACGCCTCCGGTCGAGGACCCTGCGGCGAGAGCGCCGGCACCGTCGAGCGCGACCGCGCCCACGGTGTCGACCTCGACTGGGTCGCCGAAGCGCGCCAACTCCAGACGCCCCTCCGCGCGCGCCTCCTCCCAGCGCGCCACCTCCTGCGGCGCGGGGTCGACCGCTTCCAGGCCGGCTCCGAGCGCGGTCGCACCGGCCCCCGTGATCAGGACGTGCGGCGTGTCTTCGAGGACCCTGCGCGCGAGCGATATCGGATGGCGCACGGTGACGTTGCCGACGCCTCCGGCCCTCCCGGTGTCGCCGTCGGACATGCCCGCGTCGAGCTCTATCGCACCGGCGAGGTTGAGGACGGCGCCGTATCCCGCGTTCAGCTCGGGATGGTCCTCCAGCGCGCTCACCGCGTGCTCGACCGCGTCGAGCGCCCGCTCCTGCGCGACGCCGCGGACGATCCCGTCGCGCAACGACACCGTGTGTGGCTTCACCACGCCCGCCACGCCGCCGTGGACGAAGACCACGCTCATGGCGGCGACCTTACGATGCCCTGATGCCCGTCTACGTGGTCGCCGACCTGCACGGAGCCGCCTCCGACCTGAAGGGGGCGGTGCCCGAGGGCGCGACGCTCCTGCTGCTCGGCGACCTCGTGAACTTCCTCGACTACATCTCGATGACGGGGATTCTCACCGAGGTCTTCTCGATCGAGACGGTGTCGCAGGTGGTCGAGCTGCGCACCGCCGGGCGCATCGAGGAGGCGCGCGTGGTGATGCGCGAACGCTCGCGCGGGCGGGAGGAGGAGATCCGCACCGAGATCGGACGCCGCGTGACGCAGCAGTACACGGACGTGTTCGCGGCGCTGCCGGATCCGACGTACCTGATCCTCGGCAACGTCGACAACCCCGCGCTCGCTCAGGCGTTCGCGGAGCAGACGCCCGCGGCCCGGCTGGTGACCGCCGGGGTAGTGACGCTGGAAGGGGAGCGTTTCGGCCTCGTCGGCGGTGCGCTGCCGACCCCGCTGAACGTCGCCGGCGAGATCAGTCCCGAGGAGATGCGCGCGCGGATCGACTCGTTGGGCGAGGTCGACGTCCTCTGCTCCCACATCCCTCCGGCCGTCCCCGAGCTGTGCTTCGACACCGTGTCGGGCAAGCGCGAGCAGGGGAGCGAGGACCTCCTCGAGTACATCGGCGACGTACAGCCGCGGCGGGCATACTTTGGGCACGTCCACCAGCCGCTCTTGTCGGTGACGACGGTCGGCCGGACGGTGTGCGTGAACGTCGGGTACTTCCGGGCGACCCGGCGGGCGTTTCTCCATCCTGGCTTCGCGACGTAGGCGGCGGCCTCGGCCGCCGGCGGGAAGAAAATGGGAAGCCCGGCGCTGCGAGATCGAAGCTACGCAACGACTCGAAAGGGAGCTGACCATGGCGGAATCCGTCAAGGACTCGATCGACGTGAAGGCCTCCGCTCAGGAGGTGTTCGAGGTCGCGACGGACTTCGAGGCGTACCCGGAGTGGAACGCGAACATCAAGAAGGTCGAGGTGAGGGAGACCGACTCCGAGGGGCGCGGCACGAAGGTCTTCTACGAGGTCGACGCGAAGGTGAAGGTCGTCAGGTACACGCTCGGCTACGACTACTCCGATGCCCCCCGCACGTTCTCGTGGGACCTCGCCGACGGCGACGTGAAGGAGCTCCGCGGCTCGTACTCCTTCGACGAGTTCGACGACGTGACCGAGGTCACCTACGAGACCGCGGTCGACCCCGGTTTCCCCATCCCGAAGCTGCTCAAGCGGCAGGCGCAGCGGGCGATCGTCCGCGGCGCGCTGGAGGACCTCAAGAAGCGCGTCGAGACCGGTTAGGTTCGCGGGCGTGACGGACCCAGAGCGCGCGGCGCGGTACTCGGACCTGTTCGGCGATCGCCGCGCGCACGAGCACGCCTCCGACTGCGCGTACTGCCCCTTCTGCGCGACGGTCAACGTGGTGAGGAAGACGCACCCGGAGGTGCTCGAGCACCTGGCGGCCGCCGCGCGCGAGCTCATCACGGCGGCGGGGATCCTCGTCGAGGAGGCCGCGCACGTCGTAGCGCCGCCGCCGTCTCAGGCGCCCGGCGCGGAGGCGGACGCGGAGCAGGCGAACGTGCGGTGGATCGACGCCGGCTGATCGTTCTCGCGGCCCTCGCGGCCGTCGCGGCCACGACCGAGGCCGCAGCGCGGGAGATCGTCACCTCCCACTTGGGCGGGGAACGGGATCACATCGTCGTCGTCGCCCGCGACGGGAGCCGCCGCCGGATCGCGTCCGACCTCGTCGCGTGGACTCCCGTGTGGTCGCCGGACCACGCCAGGGTCGCCTACCACGGGGCACGGACGTATGACGCGGGATTCGAAGAGGTGACGGTCGTGGCGCGTTCGGGCCGCCGTGAGCGCCGCATCACGGGCTTCGGATGGTCCTTTCCGTCGTGGTCGCCGAACGGACGGTGGATCACCGCGTCGTGCAGCCGTCCGGGACCGTGCGAGCGGCGCGAGGGCCTCTATCGCATCGACGTCGACCGGCCGCGGCGGAAGGTCCGGGTGCGGCACACGGCCGGCGCGTCCCAGTCGTCGTGGGCCCCCGGGGGGAGCAGGATCGTCTTCGTCGACGACCGGCAGGGTCGCGGCGAGCTCTTCGTGAAGAGGTTCGGGAGGCCGCGCCTGCGCCGGCTGACGAACTCGGACGTCGACGAGGCCGCGCCCGACTGGGGACCGGGTGGGCGCTGGATCGTCTACTCGAAGCCGCGCACCCCGAGCGAGCCGCACGACCTGTGGATGGTCAGCGCGGACGGCGATCGCCAGCGGCGGTTGACGAGGACCCGCGCGAGCGAGACCAACCCGGCGTGGTCCGCCTCGGGACGGCGGATCCTCTTCTCGACGCGCCGCGGGTTGTTCACGGTCAGGCGTGACGGCGGCGCCCGCCGGAAGGTCGAGGGCTCCAGGGGCCGCGACTGCTGCGCCGACTGGTGACGCCGGCCGCTCCGGTTGGGCGGCCCATCGCCGTATCCTCGGCGGCATGACGAGTGACAGCCGCGTCGCGGTCGGCGTAGACGTCGGAGGGACGGCAGTCAAGGCTGCCGGCGTGACGCGCGACGGCGACGTCGTCGAGCGGCTCGAGCGACCCACCGATCCGTCCGCCGCCACGAAGAGCCTCGTCGCGGTCCTCGAGGACCTCCTCGGCCGCCTGGAGCGCAACGGCCACGAGGTCGCGACCATCGGCGTCGGCGCGGCGGGGTTCGTCGACTTCGCCGCGGGGGCCGTGACGTTCTCGCCGAACGTCGTCTACGACGACCCTCAGATCGCGACCGCGGTCCGGGTCCGCTTCGGGCTGCCGGTCTTCGTCGACAACGACGCGAACGCGGCCGTGTGGGGAGAGCGCACGTTCGGCTGCTGCCCGGGCGCGGACGACGTCGTGCTGCTCACGCTCGGCACGGGGATCGGCAGCGGGATCATCGCGAACGGGCGGCTCGTCCGCGGCGCGACGGGGGCCGGTGCCGAGATCGGCCACATGGTCGTCGACCCGGCCGGACCTCCGTGTCCCTGCGGGCTGCGCGGCTGCCTCGAGCAGCTCGCGTCCGGCACCGCGATCGCGCGGCTCGCGCACCTCGCGCTGGGCAGCGACCCCGGCTCCGCGATCACCGCGTTCGCCGGCCCCGGCGGCGAGATCACCGGCGAGTCGGTGGCGAAGGCGGCGCGCGAGTACGACCAGACGGCGCGCGACGTCCTGCTCAAGGCCGGCACCGCGCTGGGCATCGGGCTCTCCAACGTCGTCAACGTCTTCGACCCCGAGCTGGTCGTCCTCGGCGGCAGCGTCGTCAACGCGGGCGAGCCGTACCTCGGCCCCGCGCGCGACCAGCTCGCGCGGATGATGCAGGGGCAGCGGCGGCGGCCGATGCGGCTCGACGTCTCGGCCCTGCGTGGCGACGCCGGGATCGTGGGCGCGGCCGCGCTCGCGTGGGCCGAGATCGGAGAGGTCGCGTGACGGCGGAGAACCCACCCGCACCGCCTCGCCCCGCGCCGACGAGCCTCAAGGAGTACGCGCTGCTCGTGCCGCGCCTGGCACGCCTCGTGTGGAGGCTGTCGCGCGACCCGCGCGTCCCGGCCCGCACGAAGGCGACGATGTTCCTCGTCGCGGGGTACCTGCTCTCGCCCGTCGACGTCGTGCCGGACTTCGTCCCCGGCATCGGCCACGTCGACGACCTCGTGATCCTCGCGTTCGCGCTCGACCAGATGCTGAACCGGATCCCCGAGGAGGTCGTGCTCGACCACTGGGACGGCGACGAGGACGTGCTCGAGGTGGTGCGTCAGGTCCTCGACATCTCGACCGCGTACGTCCCCGGTTGGCTCAAGAAGCGCTTCTCGTCGAGTTGACCGGCGCCGCCGGCGTCGTCGCGCTGATCGTGCTCGAGTGGACGGTGGGGCTCGTGGGGGCCGCGGCGTGGACGCAGTCGTGGGGCGTCGTGCGGCGCGGCCACTTCCGCATCACCGCGTACACGGCGGCCGGCCTGGCGGTCCTCGCGGTCGTGGCGGCCACCAGCGGCGACCTCTCCGGGGCCGCGACCGCGACCGTCGTCGCGACCGCCGCCGCCGTGGGGCTGTACCTGCTCGTGCAGTACTCCAACACGGACGTGCCGGGAGTCGTCGCCGGAGTCGTCGCGACGGTCGCCGGGGTGGTCGCGCTGACCGTCGTGGCCGCGCTGCTCGATGCGTGGCCGGCTCCGCTGGCGGTCGTCGAGGTGGTCACCGGCGCGGCGCTGCTCGGCGCGGTCACGAACGGGATGCTGCTCGGCCACTGGTACCTGAACCAGCCCGGCTTGAAGCCGTGGGCGCTGGCGCGCCTCACGACGCTCGCCCTCGGCGCGACGGGTGCGACCGGCGTTCTCGGACTCGTCGCGGCGGGAAAGCTCGCAGGAGCGGAGACGGAGGGCGCGGTGCTCGGCATCCCCGGCTTCGGCGAGTCGTTCGGTCTCGCGTTCTTCGTCGTGTGGGTCGTTCTCGTGGGCTTCACCGCCGCGGTCGTGTGGGCCGCGCGCCGCTGCGTCGCGATCAAGTCGATCCAGTCCGCGACCGGGCTCTACTACGTCGCGCTGCTGACGGCCGGCGTGTCGGAGTTCCTCGTCAGGTACCTGATGGTGAACGCGACGTGAGTACGGTCCGCGTGGGCGTGACGCTGCCCCAGTTCACCGACGACGCGCGTGCCTTCACGGACGGCGCGCGCCGGGCGCAGGACCTCGGCTTCGACTCGATCTGGGTCTTCGACCACCTGTGGCCGCTCGGCGCGAAGCACCGTCCGATCCTCGAGTCGTGGACGTCGCTCGCATGGCTCGCCGAGTCGACGAGCGACGTCGGGGTCGGGACCCTCGTGACGCGCTCGTCCCTGCGCCACCCGGCCTTGCTCGCGAAGATGGCCGCGACCGTCTCGGCCGTCGCTCCGGGCCGCCTCTGCGTGGGCATCGGCAGCGGGGACGAGATGAGCGCGGCAGAGAACCTGGCCTTCGGCATCCCGTACTGGACCGGCGACGACCGCATGGACCAGCTCGCGGCGACCGTGGAGGTCCTCCACCGTGTCCGCGCGGGAGGGACCGTGACGGTGTCCGACGACTTCGCGCAGGTCGACGGGCTCCCGGCGGCCCCCGGCCTCCTCGACTACTCGATCTGGGTCGCGGGCCGGTCGGTCGCCGCGCTCGACATCGCGGGCCGTCTGGCCGACGGGTGGAACGCCTGGGCCGCGCCGCCGGAGGAGGTGGCGCACGACGCGGCGGCCCTGCGCGACATCGCGGGCGACCGGGCGCTCGAGGTGACGTGGGCCGGCCAGGTGGTGGTCGCGGAAACGGATGAGGCGGCGCGCGAGCGTCTCGGCGCGCGGAACCCCGAGCGCTTCGTGACGGGGAGCCCGAAGACGGTAGGGCGCTACCTCAGCTCGCTCGTCGACGCCGGCGTCCGGCACTTCGTCCTGGCGTCGCCGTTCGCGTCGGATCCGAAGTCGTACGAACTCATCGCCGCCTCGGTTCGCGCCGGAGGACTCTAGGCACAGGTCCCTTCACTCGGGTCCCATAGGAGCCTGAGGACGCCGCGGGTAAGGAGCAGACGGCGGCCGTCCACGGAGCGCCATTGCACCCGGAAGCGCTCTC
>JALZEG010000218.1 GCA_030862185.1 Actinomycetota bacterium | reverse complement strand
TTCTTTATCTGTTCCCTGCGGGGGCGGCGGGCGCGGGCGGGTTCAGCAGCCATGCCGGCGCCACCTCCTCCGGCGTCTTGCCGCGCTTCGCCGCGATGCTGTCGGGGGTCTTGATGCTCTTCAGCGCCTTTACCGTGGCGTGCACGATGTTGATCGGGTTCCCGGAGCCGAGCGACTTCGACAGCACGTCGCGGATGCCGGCGCACTCGACGACCGCCCGGACCGGGCCCCCGGCGATGACGCCGGTACCGGGCGAGGCGGGCTTCAGCAACACGACGCCGCCCGAGTCCTCGCCGACGATCTCGTGGATGATCGTGTTGCCGACCATCGGGACCCGGAAGAAGCTGCGCTTGGCCTCCTCGACGCCCTTCTGGATGGCCGCCGGGACCTCGCGGGCCTTGCCGTAGCCGACGCCGACCTGACCGGCGCCGTCGCCGACGACGACGAGGGCCGTGAACGAGAAGCGCCGGCCTCCCTTCACCACCTTCGCGACGCGGTTGATCGAGACGACGCGCTCTTCGTACTGCGTCCTGTCGTCGTCGTCGCGCCGCCCTCGAGGGCCGCCTCCTCTTGCCATCCTCTATCTCCCTCCCTGGCGGATCGCCCAGGCGATCCGTCGCCGTGCCTAGTGGTCTAGAACTCCAGCCCGCCCTCGCGGGCGCCGTCTGCCAGTGCCTGCACGCGGCCGTGGTACCTGAAGCCGCCGCGGTCGAACGTCACGCGCGTGACCCCCGCCGCCTTCGCCTTCTCGGCGACTTGCGCGCCGACGGCCTTCGCCGTCGTCTTCGGATCGTCCCCGTTCGTGACCAGGGACGACGACGCCGCCAGGGTGCGGCCCGCCACGTCGTCGATGACCTGTGCGTAGATGTGGCGGTTCGACCGGTACACCGCGAGGCGCGGTCTCTCGGACGAGCCGATCACCTTCTTGCGCACCCTGCGGTGCCTCTTCTCGAGCGGGGTCCTCTTCGTCTTCATGCTCTCCTGCTCCTTGGCCGATCGCCCAGGCGATCGGTCGTGCTCCTTGGCCGATCGCCCAGGCGATCGGTCGTTACCCTGCGGCCTTCGCTGCTTTGCCGGCCTTGCGGCGGATGTGCTCGCCCTCGTACCGGATGCCCTTCGCCTTGTACGGCTCGGGCTTCTTGATCGCCCTGATGTCCGCGGCCGTCTGCCCCACCAGCTCCTTGTCGATGCCGCGCACGGTGATCCGCGTCGGCTGCGGGACCTCGAACTCGATCCCGGCCGGAGCCGCCTTGCGCACGGTGTGCGAGAAGCCGACGGAGAGCTCGAGGTCGCTGCCGGCCTTCGCGGCGCGGTAGCCGACGCCGTGGATCTCGAGGCGCTTCTCGAACCCTTCGGTCACTCCCTGGACCATGTTGGCGACGAGGCTGCGGGCGAGCCCGTGCAACGCCTTGACGCCGCTGCTCTCGCCCGCGCGGGTCACGCGCAGCTCGCCGTCGGCCTGCTCGACCGCGATCCCCTCGGGGAGCGCGCGGTCGAGCTGCCCCTTCGGGCCCTTCACGCGGATGGACCCGCCGGAGATCGTGACGTCGACCCCCGACGGGACGGTGATGGGTGCTTGACCTACTCGTGACATGTCGGCTCCTACCAGACGTACGCCAGGATCTCGCCGCCGACCTTGGCGCGGCGAGCCTGCTTGTCGGTCATTACTCCGTTCGAGGTCGAGATGATCGCGACCCCGAGGCCCCCCAGCACGCGCGGCAGCTCCTGCGACCCGCGGTACACCCTCCGGCCGGGCTTGCTGATCCGGCGGATCCCGGAGATCGCGCGCTCGCGCGTCTCGGAGTAGCGCAGCTTGATCTTGATAGCCGGGTGACCCTCGACCTCGACCGTCTCGACCGCGTCGACGTAGCCCTCTTCCTCGAGGATCTTCGCGATGTTCGCTTTGATCTTCGACGCGGGGATCACGACGTCGTCGTGCATCGCGGTGGACGCATTGCGGATCCGGGCCAGCATGTCCGCGATGGGATCGGTCATCGACACGGCTACCAGCTCGCCTTCGTGACGCCGGGGATCTCGCCCGTGTGCGCCATCTCGCGGAAGCAGAGGCGGCACAGCCCGAACCTCTTGTAGACGGCGCGCGGGCGCCCGCAGCGCTGACAGCGCGTGTACGCCCGTACCTTGAACTTCGGCTTCCGCTCGGCCTTGATCCGGAGAGATGTCTTCGCCATAACGCTCCTACGCCTCCTGCCTGCTTCCCTGCTGCCTCAGCGGAAATCCGAGGGCGGCCAGCAGTGCACGCCCCTCGGCATCGTCCTTCGCAGTCGTGACGATCGTGACGTCCATCCCGCGGGTCGCGTCGATGTCGTCGTAGTCGATCTCGGGGAACACGAGCTGCTCCGTGAGCCCGAACGAGTAGTTCCCGTTGCCGTCGAACGACCTCGGGCTGAGCCCGCGGAAGTCCCTGATACGCGGGAACACGATCGACATCAGCCGGTCGAGGAAGTCCCACATGCGGTCGCCCCGCAGCGTGACCGCGGTGCCGATCGGCATCCCCTCGCGGATCTTGAACGTCGCGATCGACTTGCGCGCGCGCCGGATCGCCGGCTTCTGACCGGTGATCGTCGTGAGGTCCTTCACGGCCCCCTCAAGCAACTTGGCGTCCTTGGGGGCCTCGCCGACGCCCATGTTCACGGAGATCTTCACGGGGCGGGGGACCTGCATGACGTTGTCGAGGCCGAGCTCCGACTGGAGCCGCGCGGTGATCTCGCGCTGAAAGCGCTCCTTCAGTCTCGGCGTGTAAGTCGTCGTGGTCATCTCAATCCGTCCTCTACAGCTCTGTTCCGCACTTGCGGCAGATGCGCACCTTGGCACCCGTGCCTTCTTCGATCCGGTACCCGATCCTCGTGGGGCCGTCGGTCGGGCACAGGATCGCGACGTTCGAGACCTCGATCGGCGCCTCCTTGTGAGCGATGCCGCCCTCCTGGCCGCCGCGGCGGTTCATCCTGACCTTCTCGTGCCGGGTCACCCGGTTGACGCCCTCGACGATCACGCGGCCCTTGCGGGGCAGCACCTCGAGGACGCGTCCCTCGGCGCCGAGGTCTTTCCCGGCGATCACCTGGACCCGGTCGTCCTTGCGGATCTTGAGGGGCTTCACCAACTAGATCACCTCCGGCGCGAGCGAGATGATCTTCATGAACCGCTTCTCGCGCAGCTCGCGCGCCACCGGGCCGAAGATCCTCGTCCCACGGGGCTGCATCTGACCGTCCACGATCACCACCGCGTTGTCGTCGAACTTGATGTACGAGCCGTCGACGCGCCGACGTTCCTTCGCGGTCCGCACCACGACCGCCTTCACGACGTCGGACTTCTTCACCGCGCCGCCGGGGATCGCGTCCTTGACGGTGCACACGACGATGTCGCCGACGCCGGCGTAGCGGCGACGCGACCCGCCGAGCACCTTTATGACGAGGACCTCACGGGCCCCCGTGTTGTCTGCGACTCTGCACCTGGTCTCTTGCTGGATCACTTTGCCTTCTCGATGATCTCGACCACCCGCCACCGCTTCGTGCGCGAGAGCGGCCTCGTCTCCGCGATCCGCACCGTGTCGCCGACGCGCGCCTCGTTGCCCTCGTCGTGGGCCTTGAGCCGCTTGTTGCGGCGGACGATCTTCCCGTACGTCGGGTGCGCGGCCGCGTCCCGGACCTCGACCACGACGGTCTTGTCCATGACGTCGGACACGACGCGGCCGGTACGGCTCTTGCGCTTCCCGCGCTCTTTGGTCTGCGTCTCTGCAGTGCTCATCTACCCGCCTCTTCCTGTGACAGCTCGTGCTCTCGCAGGATCGTCTTCAGCCGGGCGACGTCCTTGCGGAGCTCGGTCAACCGCTTGTAGTTGTCGAGCTGCCCGGTCGCGTTCTGGAAGCGCAGGTTGAACAGCTCCTCTTTCGTGTCCACCAGGCGCTGCCGGATCTCGTCGAGCGGCAGGTCCCGGATCTCGGAGGCCTTCATCACTGCACCTCCATCTGTTGCTCGCGCGCGACGAAGCGGCACTTGATCGGGAGCTTGTGGGCCGCGAGCCGGATCGCCTCGCGGGCGAGCGGCTCGGGGATCCCGCCGATCTCGAACATCACGCGGCCCGGCTTCACGACGGCGACCCAACCCTCGGGGTTGCCCTTGCCGGAGCCCTGGCGCGTCTCGGCCGGCTTCTTCGTGTAGGGCTTGTCCGGGAAGATGTTGATCCAGACCTTCCCGCCGCGGCGGATGTGGCGCGTCATCGCGATACGGGCGGCCTCGATCTGACGGTTCGTGATCCAGCCCGGCTCGATCGCCATGAGGCCGTAGTCGCCGAAGTTGACGGCGGTGCCGCCCTTGCTCTGGCCGCGCATGCGCCCGCGCTGCTGCTTGCGGTGCCGCACCTTCTTGGGCATCAACATCTACGACTCACCACCCGGGGTCTCCTCCGGCTTCGTGGTCTCGGGCGCCGGCTCCGACTTCACCTCTGCCTTTGCCGGTCCCGCCGAGGCGGCCCCGGGCTCTGCCGCAGGAGGCGAGCCCTCGACGAGGTCGGGCGTCGTCGACTTGGGCGGCGAGGACGCCGCGCCCCGCGCCGAGCTCGTGCGGCGGGGCTTGCCCGTCGCGGTCTGCCCGCGGCTCTTGCGCTCCTCGGCCCCGCGGCCGACGGTCTCGCCGGCGGCGAGCGCGGCCTCGCGGCGCAGCCGCGCGGAGTCCCGCGCCGACGCGTAGATGTCCTGGAACGGACCCTTGTAGATCCAGACCTTGACGCCGATGCGACCGAACGTCGTGCGGCCCTCGGCGAAGCCGTAGTCGACGTCCGCACGGAGCGTGTGAAGCGGCATCTGCCCCTCGATGTACCACTCGGTCCGGCTCATCTCGGCGCCGCCGAGGCGGCCCCCGCACTGGACCCGGACGCCCTTGGCGCCGTGTCGCATCGTGGTCCCGACGGCCTTCTTCATGGCGCGCCGGAACGAGACGCGGCTGACGAGCTGCTCGGCGACTCCCTGCGCGATCAGCTGGGCGTCGAGCTCCGGCTGCTTGACCTCGATGATGTTGAGCCGCACGTCGGTCGGCTTCCCGTAGATCTTCGACTCCATGAGCTCGAGCTGGCTGCGCAGGCGCTCCGCCTCGGCTCCACGGCGTCCGATCACGATCCCCGGGCGAGCCGTGTGGGCGTCGATGCGAACCCGCTCGCGCGTCCGCTCGATGTCGATGCGGCTGATCCCGGCGTGGGGGAGCTGCCCCATCAGGTACTCGCGGATGCGCAGGTCGGCGACGAGGTAATCCTTGTACTGCTTCTCCGTGAACCAGCGGGACTTCCAGTCGGTGTGGATGCCGAGACGGAAGCCGTACGGGTGGACCTTCTGACCCATTACTCGGCCTCCTCTTTGGGCTCGGACTTCTTTTCGGTGCTATTGCGCTTGGTCGTCTTCTTCGCGGTGGTCTTCTTGGCGGTGGTCTTCTTGGCGGTGGTCTTCTTGGCAGTCGTCTTCTTGCTCGTCGTCTCGGGGGACGCTTCGGTCGCCTGCGAAGCTTCGGTCGCCGGCGCGTCGGTCTTCGGGCCGCCGGTCGTCGTCTTCTTGACGCGACGCGCCGTCTGCTTCGCGGCCGGCGCCTCGGGCAGCTGCTCGACGATCTCCTCGGGCCGTCCGACGACGACCGAGATGTGGCACGTCCGCTTGCGGATCCGCGTAGCGCGGCCCATCGCGCGCGGCCGGAAGCGGCGCAGCGTAGGCCCCTCGTCGACCCACGCCCGGGCGACGACGAGCTCGTCCGCGGGCAGGCCGCGGTTGTGCTCGGCGTTCGCGACTGCCGAGTCGAGCACCTTGCCGACCGTCGTCGAGGCGGCGCGCTCGTTGAACCGAAGCACGCGCCGCGCGTCGTCGACGTGCCGACCGCGGATCAGGTCCACGACCTGGCGCGCCTTCGTCGGCGAGATGCGGATGTACCGCGCCGTCGCGATGGCTTCCTGCGAGTCGGGGGCGATCTTCCGTGTCATTACCTGACCCTCGTCGAGCGCTCGGCGGAGCTGCCGTGGGTGCGGAACGCACGGGTCGGCGCGAATTCGCCGAGCTTGTGGCCGACCATCGACTCGGTGACGTACACCGGCACGTGCTTGCGCCCGTCGTGGACCGCGATGGTGTGCCCGACCATCTCGGGGATCACCGTCGAGCGCCGCGACCAGGTCTTGATCACGCGCTTCTCGTTCCGCTTGTTCATCGCGTCCACCTTCAGCAGCAGGTGGTCGTCTACGAACGGGCCCTTCTTCAAGCTACGCGGCATCTGCTAACGACCTCTCTTCTTGCCTCGCCGCCGGACGATCATCGAGTCGGACGGCTTGGACTTGCGCGTGCGACCTTCCTTCTTGCCCCAGGGGCTGACGGGGTGACGGCCTCCCGAGGACTTGCCCTCGCCGCCGCCCAGCGGGTGGTCGACGGGGTTCATCGCGACGCCGCGGACCGACGGCCGCTTGTTCTTCCAACGGGCACGGCCGGCCTTGCCGATCGAGATCAGCTCCGCCTCCGCGTTGCCGACCTCGCCGACGGTCGCCCGGCACGCGATCGGGACCATCCTCATCTCGCCCGACGGGAGCCGAAGCGTCGCGTTGGACCCCTCCTTCGCGACGAGCTGCACCGAGGCACCGGCCGAGCGGGCCATCTTTCCGCCCGCGCCGGGCCGGAGCTCGACGTTGTGCACGACGGTGCCGACCGGGATGTTCCGCAGCGGCAGCGCGTTGCCCGGACGGATGTCCGCGCCCGGCCCCGACTGGATGACGTCGCCGACCTTCACCCGGTTGGGCATCAGGATGTAGCGCTTCTCGCCGTCCTTGTAGTGGAGCAGCGCGATGCGCGCGTTACGGTTCGGGTCGTACTCGACGTGCGCGACCTTCGCCGGCACGCCGTCCTTGTCCCGCCGGAAGTCGATCCGGCGGTAGCGGACCTTGTTCCCGCCGCCCTGATGGCGCGCGGTGATGCGGCCGTAAGTGTTGCGTCCGGCCTTCTTCGGCTTCGGCTCCAACAGCGACTTCTCGGGCTCCGAGCGCGTGACGTCGGAGAAGTCGGAGTGCGACTGGAACCTGCGCCCCGGAGATGTCGGCTTCGCTTTACGGATCGGCATCTGTCGCTCCCTAACCCTGCGTCTCGAAGATCTCGATCTTGTCGCCCTCGGCGAGCTTGACGATCGCTCGCTTCGAGTTCGGCCGGCGGCCCTGCACGAAACGGAACCGCTTGACCTTGCCCTTGCGGTTGATGGTGTTGACCGACAGGACCCTGACCCCCCAGATCGTCTCGACGGCCTGGCGGATCTCGGTCTTGTTCGCGTCGGGGTGGACCTCGAACGTGTACGCGTTGTTGTCGAGCAGCGAATAGCTCTTCTCGCTGACGACGGGGGCGAGGATCACGTCCCGAGGGTCGGCCTTCGTGCTCACGCGGTCACCTCCCGGGTGGCCCTCGTGTAGGCGTCGAACGCGTCGCTCGTGAAGACGACGTGGTCGGCGACGAGCACGTCGTAGGTGCCGAGCGCGGAGCCGAGGGAGAACGCCGCCCGCCCGAGGTTGCGGAACGCGCGGTCCACCGGGACCGAGCTCTCGGCGTCCGCCTCGAGGACGACGAGGATGCGACCTTCGATCCCGGCCCCCGTCAGCGCGGCCGCTGCGGCCTTCGTCTTCGCCTCGGTGAACCCGTCGAGGATCCAGACCCTGCCGTCGCTCGCCTTCGACGCCAGAGCCGAACGCAGCGCGGCACGTCGCATCTTCTTCGGGAGCCGCACCGAGTAGTCGCGCGGCTTCGGCCCGAAGACCGTGCCGCCGCCCACCCAGATCGGGCTCCGCGACGAGCCGTGACGCGCCCGGCCGGTGCCCTTCTGCCGCCACGGCTTCTTGCCGCCGCCGCGCACCTCCGACCGCCTCTTGGTCGAGGCCGTGCCGGAGCGGGCCGCGGCGAGCTGCGCCGTGACCGCCTGGTGCATCAGCGGCACGTTGACCTCGCCGCCGAAGAGCTCGTCGGGCAGGTCGCGCGAGCCGGTCGTGCTGCCGGTCGCGTCGATGACCTTCGCGCTGTATGCCATCAGCTGGCCTTCCTCGCCGCCGCACCGCGCCGGCGGAGCCGGATCGCGGAGCGGATCATCACGATCCCGTTCTTGGGACCGGGCACGGCGCCGCGGATCAGGATGAGGTTCCGCTCGGGGTCGGCCTTGATGATCGTCAGGTTCAACGTCGTCACGCGCACGTGGCCCATGTGGCCGGCCATGCGCTGGCCCTTGAACACGCGCGCCGGAGTCGCCGCCCCGCCGATCGAGCCCGGGGAACGGTGCTTCTTGTGCGTTCCGTGGCTGCTGGAGAGGCCCTTGAAGTTGTGCCGCTTCATACCCCCGGCGAACCCCTTGCCCTTCGTCACGCCGATGACGTCGACGACCTCGCCCGGCTCGAACACGTCGGCGCGGATCTCGGCCCCCGGGGCGAGGTCGCCGAGCTCGTCCAGGCGCAGCTCGACGAGATGCCGCGCGGGATCGACGCCCGCCTTCGCGAAGTGGCCGGCCGCGGGCTTGTTCGTCCGCTTCGGCTCGCCGAAGGCGAGCTGGACCGCGGCGTAGCCGTCGGTCTCCGGCGTCTTCACCTGCGCGACGCGGCAGGGCCCGGCCTCGACGACGGTCACGGGCACGGCGCGCCCGTTCTCGTCGAAGACCTGGGTCATCCCGATCTTGCGACCGAGGATGCCTTTCACCTCCGCCATCTAGGTGTCTCCTCTTCCTTAGAGCTTGAGCTCGATATCGACCCCGGCGGGAAGATCCAGCCGCTGAAGCGAATCGACCGTCTTCGGCGTCGGATTCACGATGTCGAGCAGCCGCTTGTGCGTCCGCATCTCGAAGTGCTCGCGCGAGTCCTTGTCCTTGTGCGGCGAGCGGATAACTGTGTAAACGGACCGCTCGGTCGGAAGCGGGATCGGGCCGTTGACCGATGCACCCGTACGGGTCACGGTTTCGACGATCTTCTTCGCCGACTGGTCGATGACCTCGTGGTCGTAGGCCTTCAGCCTGATCCGGATCTTCATCTCGCTTGCCATCTAGCTCGCCTTCGTCCTCCCC
>JALZEG010000216.1 GCA_030862185.1 Actinomycetota bacterium | reverse complement strand
CTCGAGCACCACATCCACGTGGTCGACGCATACCGCCGCGCCGGCGGAAAGATCCTGATGCTGCGCGAGGACGAGAACATCTCGATGCGATCCGGCAAGCACATGGAGGTCCGCTACAACGGCGGCGTCGGATGCCTCGCCGACTGGGGACAGCTGAGGCATACGCACTCGTCGGAGCCGATGGAGAGGCTGCTCGAATCCGAGCCGTGGCCCGACGTCGTGCTCGGCGACCACGGCTTCGCGGGCGCCGCGATCGAACGCGGGATCCCCACGATCGCGGTGATGGACATCAACGACCCCGCGCTCGCGGTCGCGTCGGCCGAGGGCCGCGACGTCGTGATCATCCCGATGGACGACAACCGCCCGCCGCGCCTCTACGAGCCGTCGTGGACGATCTTCGAGTACGTCCTCGCCGGCGGCGAGCTGTGACGGACCTGTCTCGCGCCGCCGCTAGCGCGCTCGACGACTGCCTGGCGCTGAAGCCGGACGAGACGCTCGTCGTCGTCACCGACCCCGGCACGAAGACGATCGGTGAGGTGCTGGTCGACGCCGCCCGCGCGCGCGGCGCGGAGACGGTGTGGGTCGAGATGTCGGAACGGGAGAACAACGGCACCGAGCCACCGCCGGCAGTTGCCGCGGCGATGGCCGCGTGCGACGTCCTGATCGCGCCGACGACGAAATCGCTGTCGCACACCGCGGCGCGGCGGGCGGCGAACGACGCCGGCGCGCGCGTCGCCACGATGCCCGGCATCACCGAGGAGATGATGGCGCGCACGATGTCGGCCGACTTCTCGTCGCTGCGGCCGCGCTCGCGCGAGATCGCGCGGCTGCTGACGGAAGGGGCCGAGGTCCGGATCGAGAGTGCGGCGGGAACCGACCTGACGCTCGGCATCGAGGGCCGCACCGGCATCTCGGACGACGGGGACCTCGCGTCACGCGGCGCGTTCGGGAACCTCCCACCGGGCGAGGCGTTCCTCGCGCCGGTCGAGGGGACGGCGAAGGGGCGGCTGGTGGTCGACGGGACGATGTGGCCGGTCGGCCGGCTGGACGAGCCGCTCGTGTGGGAGGTCGCCGACGGCTACGTCGAGCAGATGAGCGGCCGCCACGCGGCGGAGGTCCGGACGGTCCTGGAGAAGCACGGGCGCGACGCGTTCGCGATCGCGGAGCTCGGCATCGGGACGAACGACGCGGCGCAGCTCACCGGGAACGTCCTGGAGGACGAGAAGATCCTGGGCACGATCCACGTCGCCCTGGGAGACAACCACACGTTCGGGGGCACGACGAGGGTGCCGAGCCACCAGGACGGCATAGTCCTGGCCCCGACGCTGTCGATAGACGGCAAGACGATCGTCGACGGTGGCAAGCTCCTGATCTGATTCCTGTCACACCCCGCCTGTAGCCTCTCGGAGGACAACGGGACCGCGCCCGAGCAAGGAGACCTCCTCCGTGCAGCAGTCGACGCGGTCGATAGACGTGTTGAGCGTCGAGGTCCGCGACCAGCTCGCGGCACAGGTCAGGCACTTCGAACGGCTCGATGCGAAGGCGGGGGTCCTGCTGGGATTTGCGGGCTTGTTCGTCGTGCTGGCGCCCGAAAGCACGCATCCGCTGATCGACGTGGCGCGACTGGCGGGAGTAGTTTCGGCCGGTGCGTCGCTGTTCACCTTTCTGCCGCGGTTCTATCCAGTTGTCGACCTGGTTCCTCTGAGGCGGAAGTACCTCGCAGCTGATGCGGCATTCACGCGATTGACTCTTCTCGATACTCATATGCGAATGCTGGAGGAAAGCCGTGTGGTGATAGACCAGAAAGCGCAGCGACTTACGATTTCGATCGTCTCGCTGCTGGTCGCGATCTTCCTCGGCTTCACCGGACTGGTCGTGGAGTCTTGATCGGGAGGAATGAGGATGAGCAAACCACCGGAGTCTCGTGGTGGCCCCCCTACAGACGATTGGCCCGAGCCACCGCCGTTCAGACCGGATTACGAGCTGATTATTCCGCGTGAGCGCGCCCGGCGGCGGCCGCGCAAGTGGGGCTTGCGTGCGCTCGCCACTCGGCTCCGCGCTTGGCGAGATAACCGAAACCCCACCTGAGCAGGCAAAAGGGCGGCCCTATATACTTCCCGCCGCATGGACGAGACCGGGCGACAGCAGCCTTCTAGCGCCTCTTTGATGGGGGGATTCCTCACCGTCGCCGAGGTCGCACGGCAGCTCCGGGTCTCGAACATGACCGTCTACCGGCTCGTCAAGGCAGGCGACCTCGCGGCCGTCCGCGTCGGGCGCGGCTACCGCATCCGGGCCGAGGACGTCCGCAAGTATCTGCAGCAGCGATATATGGATGCCGGCTAGGCCGCCCGGCCACGGCGGCGCCACGGGGACCGTCCTGCGGGGCGGTCTTTTTCTTGGTCCGGCCCCCACAGTCATCGGAGGAACGTCGTGAGGACACCGCTCGAAGAGGCGTACGAGCGACTGCTCGCGAACCCGGGCGTCGTCTTCCTGCTCGGCGGGATCGACACCGGCAAGACGACCTTCGGAGTCGAGCTCGTCCGCCGCGCCGTCGCCGCCGGGATCCCCTCGGCGATCGTCGACGCGGACGTGGTGCAGTCGACGGTCGGCCCCCCGACGACCGTCGGTGTGAAGGTCTGCCGGAGCGAGGACGACCTCTCGCGCGAGTCACTCCGGGTCGCGGACAGCCTCGGCTTCGTCGGCTCGCTGATCCCCAAGGGGCACCTGCTCCCCCTCGTGACGAACGCAGCGAAGCTCACGAGCCGGGCGAAGGAGGCCGGCGCCCGCCTCGTCGTGGTCGACACCACCAGCCTCGTCTCCGGCATCTACGGGCAGACTCTGAAGTTCTTCAAGATGGACTTGATCGCCCCGGACTTCACGGTGGCGTTCGAGCGCGGGGGCGAGCTCGAGCCCCTGGTCGGGATCGCACAGCGGTTCGTCCCCGGTGAAGTCGTCGAGATCGAGGTCGACCCCGACGCCCGGATCCGGGCGGTCGACGAGCGGATCGCGTTCCGGGAGGAGCAGTTCGCGGCCTACTTCGCGGTCGGGGCGTCGCGCTGGAGGGTGAAGCCGACCGTTTTCATGCCGACGCTTCCGCCGGAGTTCGACCTGGCCCTGTTGGACGGGCTGGTCGTGGGCATGGAAGATGGGCGAGGATCGTGCGTCGGCATAGGGGTCCTCGAGCACGACGCGACCGAGGACCTGCTGCGCATGGTGTCGCCCGTGACCGAGGGCGTGCGGGGGCTCCGGCTCGGATCCGTCCGCATCGACACCTCGGGGCAGTCACGCGGACCGGTGGACCTGAGGCAGCTGTTCGGGTCCGAGTAGACGAAACGAGAAAGGGAAATAGGCAATGCCGTCACTTATCAAGAAGCGCCGCAAGAAGATGCGGAAGAAGAAGCACCGCAAGATGCTCAAGAAGACGCGCTGGCAGCGGCGCCAGCAGGGGAAGTAGCTAGACCAGCGTCACGTCGAGGCCCGCGGCCCGTGCGGTGGCGGCCCGGGCGCGGCGCCGTGCCGCGATGCCCTGACGCTCCTCCGTCGTGAGCCCGCCCCAGATGCCGAAGCGTTCGCCCGCGGCGAGCGCGGCCTCCAGGCACGGCTCCTTGACGGTGCACCCCGAGCAGATCGTCTTCGCCGCGGCGGCTTCCTGCTCGGCCGGGGGGAAGAACATCTCGAGCGGCAGCGACTTGCACGCAGCTTCGTCCTGCCAGGTGTGGGGGGGCACTCGCGGAGTGTAGGAACCTGCCGGAGCGCGAGTCAATGGGCTTGCACTCTTCGCGCTCGTTAGGATCCCGGCGGTGAAGAAGAGGGAGACGGTCACTTTCCTGTCGGACTACGGGCTCGAGGACGAGTTCGTCGGCGTCTGCCAGGGCGTCATCTTGAGGATCGCCCCACACGTCAAGGTCATCCACATCCACCACAACATCCTGCGGCAGAGCATCAGCCACGGTGCGATCGTCCTCGAGCAGGCGATCCGGTTCATGCCGGAATCGGTCCATCTCGCGGTCGTCGACCCGAGCGTCGGCTCGGACCGGCGGGCGATCGTCGTCGAGTCCGGCTGGGGGGAGGTCTTCGTCGGGCCGGACAACGGCCTTCTGATCCCCGCCGCCCAACAGTGCGGGGGCGTCAAGAGGGCCTACGACATCGTCGAACGCAGCTTCCTGCTGACGCCGATCTCGCGAACTTTCCAGGGTCGCGACGTCTTCTCGCCGGCGGCCGCGCACATCGCGAACGGCGTCGATCCTTCGGAGCTCGGCCCGTCCATCCCCGTGGAAGAGCTCGTCTCGTTGGAGATCCCCGAAGCGTGGGTCCACGACGACCACCTGCACGCCGAGGTGCTGCAGGTCGACCGCTTCGGGAACCTCCAGCTGAACGTGAACCGCGACCAGCTGGAGCACGTCGACCTCCTCGACGGCGCGCCGCTCGAGGTGCGGATGGAGGGCCACCGCATACAAGTCCCGCTCGCCAACACGTTCGCCGACGTCGACGCCGGCAAGTTCGTGTTGATAGAGGACTCGTACCGGCACCTGTCGCTGGCGGTCAACAAGGGGGACGCGGCGGCGCGGCTGAGGGCCCGGGCCGGCTCGACGGCGATAGTCGGACCGATCTCCGGCTAGGGACCCCGGGGTACTGTGACCCCGTGAGGGAGATCTTGCAGGGCAAGCGCGTATTGATCACCGGCGTCTCGCGTTTCCTCGGCCTCCGGCTGGCAAAACGACTCGAAGACGAAGAGGGAGTCGCGGCAGTCGTCGGCGTCGATCTCCACGAACCGCCGGTCCCGGTGCGCGGGCTCGAGTTCATCCGCGCCGACATATCGAGCCCCCTCATCGCGCGCGTGATCGAGGCGACGAAGGTCGACACCATCGTCCACACGAACATCGGCTCTACGCCCGCGCGGCTCGGCGGGCGGTCGCGCATGAAGGAGAACAACGTCATAGGGACGATGCAGCTGTTCGCCGCCGCGCAGCGCGCCGACCGCGTCGAGAAGGTCGTGATGAAGTCGTCGACGGCGGTGTACGGCTCCGGCCCCGCGGAGCCGTCGTTGATCCCGGAGGACCACGCGCTGCGACAGGTCGACCTCTCCGGGTACGGCAAGGACTGCGCGGAGGCCGAGCAGTACGCGCGGAACTTCGGACGGCGGCGCCCGGACGTCGACCTCGTGATCCTGCGGACGCAGAACGTGGTGGGGCCGACGGTGCGCACGAGCATGACCGACTACCTGTCGCTCCCGGTGGTCCCGACCGCGCTCGGGTTCGATCCGCGCCTGCAGCTCCTGCACGAAGCCGACGCCGTCGAGGCGCTCGCGACGAGCGCGCTCGGCGAAGGGCGGGGGATCTTCAACATCGCCGGGGACGGGGTCGTCTACCTGTCGAAGGCGATCCGCATGCTCGACCGCGTCGAGCTCCCCTTGCTCCTGCCGATGGCGCGGACGACCGCCGGCGTGCTGCGCCGCTGCGGCCTGGTCGACTTCCCGACCGACCAGCTGAAGGTGATCGTCTACGGTCGGGTCGTTGCCACGCGCCGGGCGCGCGAGGCGCTCGGCTTCGAGCCGCAGTGGACGACGGAGGCGGCGTTGCAGGACTTCCGGCACCACCGCCGCGCCGACGCGGCCCCGCCCGCGACGAACCACCCCGCGTGGGAGCGCGAGCTGTTCGACTACCTCAGGTCCCGCGAGCCGGAGAAGGTGTGATGGCCGAAGCAGAGATCATCAGGCTGCACGACCGTAGGTCGAGAGACGCAGAGCCGGACGGCCGCAAGCGCTGCGCGGCGACGACCGCGACCGGCCGCCCGTGCCGCAACTTCTCGCTCCCCGACGGCGACTACTGCAGCATCCACGCCCGCTCCGGCGCGGCCTCGCGGCGCCGGCACCCGTCGCGCGGACCGGCCGACGAGCTTGCGCCGCGGGAGCCCGAGCCGGGCCGCAGTCTCGTCGACGGGCTCGGCGACTTCCTGCGGAGGAGGCTCGACGGGAGCTACCCGATCGACGATTTCGGCTACGACGCCGAGCTGTGGCGCGACGTCCTGCTCCCGCTCGGGCGTCCGCTGTACGAGCGGTACTTCAGGGTGCGGGCGCTCGGCGTCGACAGGATCCCCGCGACGGGGCCGGCCCTGTTGGTCGGGAACCACTCGGGGACGATCCCGGTCGACGCGGTCATGGTGCAGCACGCGGTCGCGACCGAGCATCCTCGCCGGCGCACGGTGCGCAACGTCGCCGCCGACCTCGCGTTCCACATGCCGTTCGTCGGCCAACTCGCGCGCAAGACCGGCAACGCGGTCGCGTGCGACGAGGACGCGCACGAGCTGTTGCGCCGCGGCGAGCTCGTCGGCGTCTACCCCGAGGGCTACAAGGGCGTGGGTAAGGGGTGGAAGGAGCGCTACAAGCTCCAGCGCTTCGGACGCGGCGGGTTCATCGAGATCGCGCTGCGGACGCGCACGCCGATCGTCCCGGTCGCGGTCGTGGGGGCCGAGGAGGCCTTCCCGATGATCGC
>JALZEG010000080.1 GCA_030862185.1 Actinomycetota bacterium | reverse complement strand
GCCGAGGGGGCGGCGGAGGCGGGGCGAGGCGCGGCGCGGCCGGGGCTCCGTCCTCCGACTCCGTGACCAGCTCTTCGGGTGCCCGCACCGGGTTCCTCTCCTGTGGCGGTTCGGCCGAGCCCGGCCCGCGCCGCCGTTTAAGTCCGTTGGCAAGACGCTGTCATGCCGGAATGCGCGCCACAAGGCAACAACGGGTGGTTTGCACGCTCACCCCAAAGGACTAGACCGTGGCCCGAAGGGCCCGTGTGAACGAAGAAAGGGCCGCCCCCTCGGGCGGCCCTTCTCGTTTACAGCCGGAGCGTCAGTCGCCGAGCTGGCCGCGCACCGCGCCACCGGGGAACGTCGCCGTGTGGACGTTCACGTAGAACATCTCGGGGTTCTTGCGGATCTCCTTGATCTGGGCCTTGGTCGCGTCGACGCACTTCGCGCCGGGGCCCTCACTGCCGAACAGCGGCACGAAGACGTCGCCGGGCTCCCCCGCCGGGGCCTTGTGGATGTGCCCCGCCGTCGCCGCGTCGATGCCGGAGAGCGTGAACTCGAAGCAGATCTCGCCCTGGCCCTGGTTCATCTCGAGCGTGACGAAGCCGGTACCATCCGGATCGCCGGGGCCGGGTCGCTCCTCGGCCCCCACGAGATCGGTGGACAACGTCGTGCCCGCCGTCGCGACGTTCGTTCCCCATACGGCGAGGCAGGTTGCCGCGAGGACCGCGGCCAGTGTCTTGAAACGCATTCGTCCCTCCCAGACAGAGCAAACCGACCTAACCCTGGGATTTTCGCCCATTTGGTGGCAGAACGCTAGATCAGTCCTTGGTTTCGGACCAGTTTCCGCCGAAGGAGACGTCTACCTTCAGCGGGACCTCCATCGCGGCCACCCCGGTCATGTCCCGCGTCACCAGCTCGGCCGCGGCGTCCTCCTGCCCGTCGGGCACCTCGAACACCAGCTCGTCGTGGACCGTGAGGATCATCCGAGTCGGGTGGGTCGGGCGGCCAATCTCTTTCAACGCTTGGTCTACGTTGATCATCGCCAGCTTCATGATGTCGGCCGCCGATCCCTGGATCGGCGCGTTGAGGGCCTGGCGCTCGCCGATCGAGCGCACCCGGGGATTGCCGCTGCCGAGCTCGGGCAGGTAACGCCGCCGCCCGAACATCGTCGTCGTGAACCCGTCCGCGTACGCCTGCGTCACGACGGTGTCGAGGAACTTGCTGACCCCCTCGAACACGTCGAAGTACGCGTCCATGATCTCGCGCGCCTCCGCCACGGGGACGTTGAGCCGCTCCGCGAGCCCGGTCGCGCCCATCCCGTAGGCGAGGCCGTAGTTCACCATCTTCGCGACCGAGCGGTGCCTGGTCTTGAGCTCGGACGCGTCGAGACCGTAGACGCGCATCGCGGTCGCGGCGTGCACGTCCTCGTCGTTCGCGAACACATCGATCAGCACGGGGTCCTTCGACAGGTGGGCCATCACCCGCAGCTCGATCTGCGAGTAGTCCACCGACATCAAGCGGTATCCCGGCGCGGCCACGAAGGCGCGCCGGATCTGCTTGCCGAGGTCGGTCCGCACCGGGATGTTCATCAGGTTCGGGTTCGTGCTCGACAGCCGGCCGGTGGCCGCGACCGTTTGGTCGAACGTCGTGTGCACCCGGCCGTCGGCGGGATCGGTCAGGGGCGGCAGCGCGTCCACGTAGGTGCTCTTGAGCTTCGCCAGCTCGCGGTAGTCGAGCAGCTTCTGCACGAACGGGTGCTGATCGACGAGCTGCTGGAGAGCGCGTGCGTCGGTCGAGAGCCCCGTCTTGGTGCGGCGCGTCGTCTTGAGCCCCAGCTTGTCGTAGAGCAGCACGCGTAGCTGCGACGGCGAGCCGAGGTTGACCCGCTCCTCCGCCAGCTCGTAACACTCGGCCTCGAGCACGCCGATCCTCTTGTCGAGGTCGCGCGCCATCTCCTCGAGGTAGTCGAGGTCGATCGCGATGCCGGTCTTCTCCATGCGGGCGAGGACCGGGATCAGCGGGTGCTCGATCGTCCGGTAGAGCTCTTCCATGCCGAGCCGCTCGAGCTCCGGCCGCACCGCGTCGGCGATCTCCGCGATCGCGAGTGCGCGCAGGCACGCGTCCTCGGCCTCCACCCCCTCTCCGACGCCGAGGTCGAACGACCCCTGGGACTCCTCCGAGCGGTCGACGCCGTCGACCGCCTTCAGCTCGCGGCCGGTGTACTTGCGCGCCATCTCTTCGATCGCGTAGCCGGGCGCGCCGGGGTCGAGCAGGTACGCGGCGATGTGCGTGTCGAGCTGCAGCCCCGCGAGCCCGACGTCCATGCCGTCCAGCGCGAGCGTCAGCGCGCGGCCCCCGTGCGCGATCTTCGTCTCCGTCGGGTCTTCGAGCCAGGTCAGCAGCGGCTGCAGATCGCGGCGATCGAGGCCCCCGGCCCCGGTGGGGGCAAACGCCACCTTTCCGTCGTCCCACGAGAACGCGAGCGACTGTGGGACGCCGCGCGGCGACGACGGCACCACGTCGACGGCGACGGAGGCCGCAGCAGCCCGGAGGTCGCCGACGAGCTCCTCCACCCCCGCGGCGCCGTCGACCACGCGCACCTCCAACTCGAACGGCTCACCCTCGCCCTCCGCGGCCTCCGGCAGGTCGGCCATCAGACGCTCGAGCAGCGTGCGGAACTCGAGCGAGATGAAGAGCTCCCGCACCTCCTCGAGGTCCCACGGGCCCATCTTCAGGTCCTCGATCTCGGCGTCCATCGGGACCTCGGCAAGCGTCGACAGACGCTTGTTGACCGCGACCTGCTCGGCATGCGCGGCGAGGTTCGCGGCGAGCTTCGGCGTCTGCTCGCCGGCGTGGGCGACCGCCTCCTCGGCCGATCCGTACTTCTGGATCAGCTTCGCCGCGGTCTTGGTACCGACGCCGGGGACGCCCGGCAGGTTGTCCGAAGTGTCTCCCTCGAGCGCCTTCAGGTCCACGTACTTCGCCGGGGGGACGCCGTATCGCTCCGCGACCGCCTTCGGGTCCATCTCGACGATGTCGGTGATCCCGCGGCGGTTGTAGAGGACCTTGATCTCCTTGCTGACGAGCTGGAAAAAGTCGCGGTCGCCGGTGACGATGCGCACGTCGATGCCCTCGGCCGCGGCGCGCTTGGCGAAGCAGGCGATGACGTCGTCGGCCTCGTGGCCGGGGACGCCGAAGATCGGGATCTGCATGACGCGCAGCACCTCGTGTATCAGCGGGACCTGGCCGGCGAAGCCCTCGGGGGCCGTGCTGCGGTTGCTCTTGTAGTCCGCGTATTCGGCGGAGCGCTCCAGCGGCTCGCCCACGTCGAAGCACACGGTGATGTATTCGGGCTTCTGCTCCTGGAGCAGCTTGATCAGCATCGCTGTGAACCCGTAGACCGCGTTGGTCTTCGTCCCGTCGGTGGTCTGGAGGTCCTCGGGCAGCGCGTAGAACGCGCGGAAGGCGAGCGAGTACCCGTCGAGGATCAGCATCTTCGAGCGCGTGCGCGCCTTCGAGGGGGGCATGTGAGGCGAGCTTACAATCGGGGCGATGAACGACCCCTCGCCCGACCTGCGGTCGCTGAACCCCGCTTCCAAGGAGTACCTGGAGGCGGTCTTCGAGCTCGGCGAGGAGGGGCAGCGCATCCTCCAGGCCCGCATCGGCGAGCGCCTCGGGCTGGCGCCGGCGACGGTGTCCGAGGGAGTGAAGCGGCTCGTCGCCGAGGGCTACGTCACCGTCGACGCGTCGCGACAGATCGCGCTGACCGAGGAGGGCCGCACGATCGCGGAGGCACTCGTCCGGCGCCACCGGCTCGCGGAGCGCATGCTCGTCGACATCCTCGGGATCCCGTGGCGGCTGTGCCACCAGCAGGCCGAGGACTGGGAGAAGGTGATGACGTCCGAGGTCGAGCAGGCGATCCTCGCGAAGCTCGACGGCGACGCGACCTGCCCCCACGGCAACCCGATCCCGGGCGAGCCCTCGGCGATCCCGTGGTCGGACCTGAAGTCGGTCGCCGCGATGTCGGTCGGCGAGCGCGGCCAGCTGAAGCGCCTGCTGGAGGACGTCGAGCTCGACGGCGACGTCCTGGCCTACCTCGAGGAGCACAGGCTCATGCCGGGCCACGACCTAGAGGTGGTCGAGGTCGCCCCCGACGGGACCCGGGTGCTCGCCGTCGATGGAGGCCGCGTCGCGCTGGGGACGCGGCTGGCGGACAACCTCTGGGTCCTGGTCGCCTAGCTTCGGCTAGCCGAAGCGAAGCGGTTAGGGTCACCTTAGACAACTACGACCGGGAGGTGCTCGATGACCATGCGAATCGGCGCGGCCCTCGTCGTCGCCCTTCTCGCCCTGGTGGCGTGCGAGGACGACGGCGCCTCCGTCCGCGACCTCGGCGGCTCGGCGGGCTCGGGGTCGGGCAGCGGCTCCGGCACCGGCCACGCCTCCGGCACCGAGGCGGCCGAGTGCGAGCCGCCGGGCCCGAACGAGCCCGGGATGGTCGTCAAGCTCGACGAGTTCCAGATCACGCCCGAGGAGGACGAGCTGACGCGCGGCCCGGCACGGTTCATCGCGTCGAACGCCGGCGAGGAGACGCACGAGCTCTACGTCGTGGAGGCGCGGTCGATCGAGGCCCTTCCGCTGGACGAGAACACCTCCGTCGACACCGAGGCCCTGGAGGAGGAAGGCCGCCTGCTGGGCGAGCTGGAGGGGATCCCGCCGGGCGAGACCTGCGCGCTGGAGCTCGACCTCGATCCGGGGACCTACGTGCTGTTCTGCAACATCCGCGAGAGCGGCGGCGGCAAGGGCGTCGTCAACCACTTCCTCCAGGGGATGCGGACGCGCGTAAAGGTCTCCTAGCCACCCACCAGACGGAGAGAGCCGCCGCCCCGATCCACAGCGCGTGCAGGACCCAGGTCGACGCGCCCGGGTCCCGGTAGTCGGGCAGGAGCGTCGACCAGGCCCGGTAGAGCGGGTTCGACGTGTCGTAGAAGTCGACGACCAGGGTGAGCCGCCGCGCCAGGACCTCCGCCACCAGGTAGGCCCACGACACCAGGCCCGCGGCGCCGAGGGCCGCGGTCCACGCGACGCGATGGCGTGACTCCCCCGCCCACAGGGCGACCGCGATCGCGAGCAGCGGGGCGATCACCACGACCTGCCGTCCCGGACACCACCAGCCGTGCATCGTCAGCGCCACGAACGTCGCGTTGAGCCACCCCGCCGCCGCGGGGACGAGCAGGAAGGCCCGTCCGGACGCGCCCCGGCGCCGGAGCGCGAGCGCGGTGGCCGCGGGGACGGCGAGCAGCCACGCCGGTTGCCACGCCGCGAGCCCGAAGGCGCGGTCGACGAGCAGACCGACGAGCCTCGTGCTGCGTCCCGCGGGGTTCGGGTCGAACCCGACGACGCCGAGCTCGCCGGTCACGAAGTGGTCGCCGACCGCGTACGGCGTCCAGCCCCCGTACCAGGCCCAGTGCGCGGCGACGAACGCGACGCCGCTGAGCGCCAGGACGCCGCCGAGCCACACGACGTCGCGTCGTTCACCGCGCCGCCACCACTTCCATGCGGCCACCGCCGCCACCGCGGCCGCGACCGGCGCGTACTTCACCGACAGCCACGGCAGCGCGCTGATCGCGAGCGCGAGGCCGGCCGTCCGGCGGCGCGACGGCTTCGCGGTCGCGACTGCCACCGCGGCGAGGGTCGCGAGCGCGGCCGGAAGCTCCGGGTACACCTGCGTCGCGTAGACCGACAGCGGAGGCGTCGCCGCGAACAGCCCGACGACGACGGCCGCGGGACCCACGGGGGCGCCGAAACGGCGCACCGCCACCCACAGCGCGAGGGCCGCGGTCGCGGCCCCCATCAGCGCGAGCGTCAACTTGGCGCCGGTCCAGCCCGCGAGCGCGACCCCGGGCGCGAGCAGCAACGGCAGGAGCGGGTCGTGGGGGCTGACCATGCGCCCGTCCTCGAGCCGTCGCGACTGCCGGTTGAGCCCAACCTCGCTGAAGGCCTCGTAGCGCCGGGCGGCGATCTCGTCGGACACGTCGAGGTCCCGGTCCTCGGCGAGGCTGATCGCGGTGAGGAGGTAGTGGGGCTCGTCGCCGGTCGTGCGCGCGCCGTACGACGCGCGTCCGGCGAGCGCGCAGGCCGACAGCGCGAAGGCCGCGAACGCCACGGCGGCGAGCGCGCGCGGCAGGCTAGACGAAGACGTCACCGCGCCGGATCACCAGCGCCCACGTGAGGACGCCCGACAGCACGACGAGCACGAGGGCCGCGAGGCTGGCGTCGGCGAAGAACGCGCTCTCCGTCGCGGTCCACACCTTCATCGCGAGCGTCTGGAACCCGGCCGGAGCGAGCAGCAGCGTCGCCGGCAGCTCCTTCATCGACGACAGGAGCACGAGCCCCGCGCCGGCGAGCAGGCCCGGCAGCATCATCGGGAGCTCGACGCGGCGCAGCCGGTCGACCCGTCCCGCGCCGAGCGTGCGCGCCGCGTCCTCGACGC
>JALZEG010000078.1 GCA_030862185.1 Actinomycetota bacterium | reverse complement strand
GGAGGATGTCGACGAACTGCTCGCCGACCGCGCTCTTGAACATCACGCGGGCCTCGACGTCCTCTTCGGGGATCTTCGTCCCCTCCTTGATCAGCAGCTCGATCTCGACGCCTTCGGGGACCACGGTCATGTTGCCGACCTGGCCGACCGTTATGCCGCGGTAGGTGACCTCCTGGTTCGTGAAGACGCCGCCGGAGTCGGCGAAGTCCGCCGTCACCTCGAAGCGGCCGCCGGTCACGCTCGGGCCGATGACGCTCGTGACGACCCAGCCGACCGTGAGCACGAACAGCAGCAGCACGACCGCGAGGTTGACGGCGAGGCGCGGTGAGAGCCTCACGACCCTACAGCTCCGCTGAGTGTCGAAAATGTCATGTCCCTTCCCCCGGAACGTCGCCCTTCTCGCCCTTCGTGCTGCACGCGGACAGCGCCTCGCACAGGACCGCCTCGGCCTGGATGTAGTCGCCCTTGCCCGTCCCGTGGGGACCCCCGCCCATGCTCTTGGGGAACAGCTCGAAGAACGTCCGCAGCTGCGCGATATCGACCCGTAGCTCGCCCTGCGCGCCGGCGAGGCCGCCGAGGATCGGACGGAGCGCACGGAACTGCCGGTTGATCGCGTCCTCGTGCCGCGCGAGGAAGCGCGCGTTGACCGAACCGAACCGGCTCAGCGACGAGAACAGCCGCCGCAGGTCGTCGCCCTGCTCCGCGAGCAGCGCGTTCGCGTCCTCGAGCGAGTCGAGGAACGAGCCGAGGGTGTCGCGGTTCGCGGCGAGCGTGCTCCCGGCCGACGCGAGGCCCTCGATCGCGGCCTCTATGTCGAACCTGCGGCCGGCGAGCACCGACGTGAACCTCTCGAGCTCCTCGATCGTTTCGCCGAAGCGGCGTCCGCGGTCCTCGAGGATCAGCGCCTGCGCGTGCGTGAACGAGTTGAGGTCCTCGAGCCCGCCGCCGCCGACGAACGCCGAGACGTCGCCGAGGAACGTCTCGATGTCGACGATGCGGTCGGTCCTCTCGACGGGGATCGTGACCTGAGCGGGGGCGGGCGGGGAATCGATGTAAGGCGGCGCCTGGGGGCCGGGCACGAGCTCGACGAACTGCTCGCCGAGCAGCGACGTCTGGCGCACTACCGCGCGCAGCCCCTCCGCGGGGATCTTCTCCCCCTCGTCGATCGAGATCGTGACGCGGGCGAGCATCTCGCCGCCCTCGGTCACGAGGTCGATCTCCTGGACCGAGCCCACCTCGACGTCCGCGACCTGGACCGTCCCCTTCTCGACGAGGTCGCCGACGTCGCGGAAGTAGGCGACGACCTCCGGACTCGGGTCGGTCCGGAACAGCGCGCACGACGAAGCCGTCGCGGCGACGAGCATCAGCGCGATAGCGCGGACGAGGCGTCTCATTCCACGGCCCCGTCTGTCTCGGGCCGCTCGCCCAGGCGACCGGTCCAGTCTGTCTCGGGCCGCTCGCCCAGGCGACCGGTCCAGAACCAGCGGCTGAGCATGCGGGCGAAGCGCTTCTCGCCCATCCCGGCCGCGACCGTCTTCACGAGGGCCTCGGTCCGCGCGCTCACCGGCTGCTGCTCGCGCACGCAGATCGGGATCAGCTGGCGGACCAGGAACTCGAGCTCGTCCTCGTACGGGTCCGGGATGTGGGAGTTCACCGTGATCAACAGGTCGTCGACGGTCGCGTCGGGCGTGAGGATCAGCACGGTCCGGACGATCTCCCTCAACCGCTCGCACGAGATCGTGTCGCGGGAGTCGATCCGGTAGTTGTAGGCGGCCCGCTCGGTCCCGGGAGGTGCCTGCCTGCCGGAGTACGCCCAGCGGCCGCGGCCGGACGCGTCGGTCTCGCCGAGTGTCTGGGCGATCGCGTTCGTCCAGCGGGCGCCGCGCTCGAGCGACTCCTGGTGCCGCAGCACCGCGTCGACGATCTCGCGCAGCCGCGAGAACGCCACACCGACGTCGTCTCCGCTGCGCTCGACGAGGCTTGCCGCCTCGCCGGAGAGGAACGCGAGGTTCTCGATCGTGCCTTCGAGCTCCGCCTGGTCCCCCGCGAGCGACTCCGCGACGGCACGGAAGCGCTCGTTGACGAGGCCGATCTCGCTCGAGCGGTTGGCGAGCACGAGGAACAGCGAATCGAGGTTGCCGATCAGCGCGCGGACGTCCTGCTCCGACGACGCGAGGGTCTGGAGCCCGGTCGCGGAGCCCTTCAACGCGTGCGCGAGCGACTCGGAGCGGCCCGCCAGCGCCTCGTCCAGGTTCCGCACGAGGCTCGCCAGCGGCCCGTTGCGCTCGCCGGGCGCCGGCTCGAGCGCGGCCAGCAGTCCCTCGAGCTGCGTCAGCACGTCGTCGAGCTCCGCGGGGATCGTCGTCCGGTCGAGGGCGATGTGGTCGCCGTCCTCCAGCGTCGGACCGTTCTCGTACGGCGGGTGGAGCTGCACGTAGCGGTCGGCGATGACCGTGATGGGCACGACCGAGAGCCGCGCGTCCGCCGGCACGCGCACGCCCTCGCCGATCTCCAGCGTCAGGCGCACCGCGTCGCCCCGCGGCTCCACTGCGACGATGTCGCCCACCTCGACACCGCGGACCATCACGCGCCCGGCCTCGAACAGGTTCGGCGCCTGCTCCACGTCGGCCGTCACCGTGTACGTCGCGTGCTCCGGTCTCGTGAGCACGTACGCTCCCGCGGCCGCGGCGACGACCGCGATCGTCGTGAGCAACGACACGATCCGGGACCTCACGGCAGCCTCCGCAGCTCTTGCTCGTCGTGTGACCCAGGCTCGGTGTTGTGGACGGGCAGGCCCGGCTGCTCGGGCGACCCGCCGGGGACGCACGTGTCGGCCGAGGTGATCGAGCAGACGTGGCCCTCGACGAAGCGCCCGAACCGAAGCGGCTGGGCGAACATCTCCTGCGCGGTGTCGAGCTCGGCGAGCGCCGCCTCGATGCTCTCGAGCTCGCCCGACGCGAGCGCGAGCACCGAGCTCAGGTCGGCGGTGCCGACCTCGATCGATCCCTTGGAGACGCGGATGAGGACGCCGAGGTTGCGCGACAGGCCCTCGGTCGCCGCGAGCAGCGACGAGATCGTGGCGCGGCGTTCCGCCAGCACGTCGAGCACGTCCGCCGAGCGCAGCAGGATCCCGTCTATGTCGCCGCCGGAGTCGCTGAGCGTCTCCGTCAGCTGCGCCGACTGCCGCAGCAGCGTCTTCAGCGGACCGCTGTTGCGCGCCAGCACCTCCCCCGCGTCGCCCGCGGCGTCGAGCGCACGTCCGAGTTCTTCCTTCGACGCGCCGACGGTCTCGTCGAGCACGACGATCAGCTCCCGCAACGCCTCCTTGTCGATCCCCCCCAGGACCGCCGTCCCCTCGTTCGCCGCCTCGTAGACCTCGAACGGGACGCTCGTCTGGGCGAGCGGGATCACCGCGCCGGCGTCGAAGTAGCCGCCGGTCGCGGCATCGGCGTCACCGCCGCCGGCGGCCGCCTCGAGGAACGCCCGCGGCATCTGGAGGTCGACGAACTTCTGTCCGAGCAGCGTCTTCAGCTTGACCTCGAGCTCGCTCTCGAGCGGGATCCTGACGTCGTCCTGGAGCTCCATCTCCACGCGCGCGGCGCCGGGACGCAGCTCGACCCCCTTCACCGTCCCGACCTTCACGCCGGCGACGCGCACCTCGTTGCCCGGCTGGAGTCCCGCCGCGTCGGTGAGGTCGGCCGAGAGCGAGTAGACGCCGCGCAGGCCCTGGAAGCGGTTGATCGAGAACGCCGCCGTGACGCCGGCTGCGATCAGCACGATGCACGTGAGGCCGACGAGCCACGCCCTGCGCTCCCGGAACGTCTTCGTCACGGCATCCACCGCCCGCCGCACTCGCCGGTGTCATCCTTGCAGACGTGGACCAGGTGCAGGTTCGCCCACTGGCCGTACGAGCTCACGCGCTCGACCGCGACGAGCATGGGCGGCAGCGCCCGCAGCGCCCCTCGCAGGTCCTCGCGCTTGTCGTCCACCGCGTCGAGCAGCACCGCGAGGTCGTCCAGCTCCGCCTCGATGTCGGAGTCGTTGCGGGCGACGACTCGATCCAGGCGCGTAGCCGCGTCGTCGAGGTTCACAAGCGCCGCCGCCAGGTCGTCCCTGCTCGCGTCGAGGTCGCCGAGGAACTCGTTCAGGTCCCCGAGCGTCCCCCGCAGCCGGCCCCCGCGGCCGTTCAGCTCCGCGGTCACCTCGTTCAGCGCGTCGAGCATCACCGCGAGCTCGCCGTCCTTCGACGCGAGGCTCGTCGAGATGTCGGCGACGTCCCCGAGGAATCCCTCGACCTCGTCGGCGCGGCCGGAGAGCGCCTTCACCATCGCCCTCGTCACGACGTTGATGTCGTGCGGGTCGGTCGAGCGGATTAGCGGGCGGAGCCCGTTGAAGAGAGCGGACAGGTCGAACGCGGGCTGCGTCCGGTCCAGCGGGATGACGTCGCCGGGCTCGGTCAGCGCGCCCGACGCCGCCGCCGGCGCGGAGAGCGTGATCATGCGCTGCCCGACCAGGTTGCGGAAGCGCACCTGCGCCTCCAGGTCCGCGGGCAGCTCGGTGCCCTCGTCGATCGACATCGTCACGACCGCGATCCCGTCGCGTATCCCGATCTCCTCGACGCGGCCGACCGTGACCCCGGCGGCCTTCACGACGTCGCCGCGCAGCAGTCCCGTCGCGTCCGTCAGCTCCGCGCTGATCTCGTACGGATGCGCGAACAGCCGGAAGTTCCCGATGATGCTCGCCAGGTAGGTCGTCACGAGGATCGTCACGATCGTGAACACGAGCAGCTTCAGCGCCACCCACCGGAGGCTCTGGATCACAGGCCGCCTCCGACGAGCTCGGGCAGCGCCTCACGCATGGGCTCGTACAGGACCCTCGCGAGCGGCGGCGGGACGTCCCGCCCCGTGTACGCGCGGACGAGCTCGGTGAAGGTCGCGTCGGACACGCGCGCGGTCATCCCGGCGAGCGGGTCGTTCGCGGAGTCGCCGAGGGGGCCGGTCCCGCCCCCGTACAGCCCCCGCGACTCCAGCCCCGGGCTCTGGTAGACCTGCCAGCACGTGAGGTCGCTCTCGTAGAGCCCTTCGCAGGGCTGCTTCAGGCCCGAGTTCCACACCGTCGTGAACGCCTGGAGCTGCACGACGATGTCGGTGAGCTCGCCGGCGCGGGCGGCCACGATCTCCGCGACGTTCGCGCCGTCCTCGACGAGCCGGCCGAGGTCGGGCTCGATCCGCTCCTGGAACGTCGCGAGCTCGTCGAGGAACAACGGGACCGACTGCAGCGACGCGCGGTATTCGTCCCCGGCCCCCACGAGCGCCCGGTTCGCGTCGTCGAGCGATTCCATGAACGAGACGATGTCGCCGTCGTTAGCGTCCAGCCACTCCGCGGTCTGCCTCAGCTGCACGAGCGCGAGGTCGAGCTCGTCGCTGCGGACGTTGACCGCGCGCAGCGCGACGATGCCGCGGTCGATCGCCTGCGCGGCGTAGTCCTCGCTGCCGGTGAAGCCCTCGGCGAGCGTCGAGAAGACCGTGGTGAGATCCCGCAGCGGCAAGCGCGACAACAGGTCGTGGCCGAGCTGGAGAGAGCGTTCGAGCTCCAGCGGCTCCTTCGTACGCTCGTCGGGGATGACGCTGCCCTCGGTCAAGAAGGCGGTCGCGCGGCTCGCGGCCGGTGGGATCAGCTCGACCCATTTCTCGCCGAACACGGTCTTGGAGCGGATCTCCGCGACGGCGTCGGCCGGGATCTCCAGGTCGTCGTCGATCAACAGGTCGAGGCGCGCCTTGCCGTCCTCGCCGAGGTCGACGTCCCGGATCCGTCCGACGAGCACGCCGCGGATCTTCACGTCGCCGCCCACGCGCAGCTGCTGCCCGACACCCCGTCCGGAGAAGACCGCGCTGACGGGGACGCCGCTCTGGAAGCCTCCGTGGAGGAAGAACCAGGTGAGCGCGAGCGCGCCCGCGAAGAGCCCGAGGGCGACGAGCCCCAGCAACGCGTTGAGTACCGTGACGCGGTCGCGGCGCCGGGACGGCTCGCTCATCACTCCCCTAGAGCCGAGTGGAATGCCCGATTTGCGTAAAACCCATCTTCGGACGCCGCGTGCGGCGGAGCCATAGGAAGAACTACGTAGATCCCACGCGAGAGAGGCGCCGTCGAGGGGCGCCTCTCCGTGGGATCGTCGCTCGTGGTGCGGCTTAAGGAGCGAGCGGGTTGTCACCCTGGCCCTGGCCGAGCACGACGAAGTTGCACGCCGTCCCGTCGATGCCGGTGAAGCGCAGCTGGGACGTCAGCGTCAGGCCCGTGCCGAAGGCGACCACGACGTTCGGGTTCTCGGCGTTCGCGGTGAAGTTCGCCAGCGGCAGCTGGTGGTTGCCCAACGCCAGCGAGGTGACCCGGACCGTGCCGGTTCCGGTGACGATGAGGCCCGTGACGATGTCCCCGCCGCTCAGCTCGACGACGTTCTTCAGCGGGCCCTGCGCGGGCTCGGTCGAAGCGGTGCAGTCGCCGGCTCCGAGGAGACCGCCGCCGCCGGCGTAGTTGCGGACGGCGATGGCGCCGTCGGTGCCCTCAGCCTGAAGCAGCCCCATCGGGCCGATGGCCTCGGACTCGATCTCCGCGCCGTCGGATCCCTTGATCTTCGACGTCGCCGTTCCTCCGGCCAGCTTGACCCGGGAGATCGCCGCTTCGACTACCGGCGCGCCCACGATGAACACCGTCAGCGCTATGCCGATCGCGGCAAAGAAAGTCTGGCGCCTGTCGCGCCCCGATACCTCGAGCTTTTCCACGGGCCCTCCTTCGGGCTAAAGAGACGAACGTGCTCCTAACCTAGAGAAACCGGCGGCGATAAGAACCCACGTTGCGCAAGGTACGTAGGCGCTCTATTCGCGCTCCGGGTCCGCCAGGAGGTCCGGGCGCCGCTCCCGCGTCAGGATCTCGGATTGCTCCCGCCGCCACCGTTCGACCGCGGCGTGGTCGCCGGACAACAGCACGTCCGGCACGCGCCGTCCCCGGAACTCCGCGGGACGCGTGTACTGCGGGTATTCGAGAAGCCCCGCGGCG
>JALZEG010000204.1 GCA_030862185.1 Actinomycetota bacterium | reverse complement strand
TCGCCATCTGCGCGCCGGTGGTGAACCCCACCGACGCGGTCGCCGGGAGGCCCAGGAGGTCGAGCAGCCATCCCGCGACCACCTCTTCCGCCGCGGCCGCCGCCGGCGACAGGACGTAGTAGCCGGGGTTCTGGTCCCAGACGGACGTGAGCCAGTCGGCCGCGAGCGCGGCGGGCAGGACCCCTCCCTCCACGAACCCGAAGAAGCGGCCGCTGCTCCTGGCGACGATGCCCGCGTCCGCGGCCTCGGCGAGGTGCCGGACGACCTCGCTCGGGTCCGCCGGGTCGTCCGGCAGCGGGCCGCCGAACGCGTCGAGCAGCTCGGCGCGCGTCGCGGTCCCGCCGACGTGACGGCCGGCCAGGCCGGCGAGGTACGCGGAGGCGAGGTCGCCGGTCTGGCGCAGCAGCGGGTCGGTGCCGGGTTCGGTCTTCATTGCGGAATAGTGCGCGTCACGAGGAGCGTCCGTCCAGCCGCTTCAGCCGTCACCGAGGCGACGCAGCTGGATCGCGCTCGCCTCGGCGTCGAGCTCGCGGCCGCGGGCGGCGAGCGCCTCCGCGATCGCACGCCGGTGCTCCGGCGTCCTGTTGCCCCCGAACTTGAACTTCGCCCGCACGTCCTCGAAGTGGAGGCGGACGCCCCTGATGGCCGGCAGCATGTTCCCGTAGGGGTTGTCGACCGCGACCGGGTGGCCGTCGCGCTCCGGCTCGAAGTGCCCCAGCGAGACGTTCAGGAGCTCCGCGATCTCGGCGGGGTCGTCGACGAGCTCGGCTCGGCCCGCGATCTGGACTGCGGCGTAGTAGCTCGTCGGGACGCCGTACTCCGGCAGGTCTTCAGGTCCGGTGTTCATCTCGGCGGTCACGTACGTGTACGCGCCGACGACCGTCAGCATGCCGTGGGGGCTCTCCTCGAGAGCGCGCCACACGGGGTTCGGCCGGGCTAGGTGGAACAGCGCCTCGTCGCCGCCGCGGTAGACGAAGTGGGTCGGGACGACGACGGGGAACCGGCGGCCTGCACCCGGCGCGACGAACTGCCCGAAGTCGTGCGTGCGGAGGAACGACTTCCACTCGTCGTCGGAGTGAGGCTGGTCCGCGCGGCGTATCAGCATCCTCGGACGCTACTGCGCGCGGTAGACGAGGCCGAGCGGCCCCCGCGCCGCGGTCACCGTGAGGCGGCCGCCCTCGGCCTCCGCGCGGAAGCCCACGCCGAGCACCGCGATCACGTGCGCGTCCTGCTCGCTCTCGGCTCCCTTGCAGCTTCCTTCGAACGTCATGCCGGTGACGGTCAACACGTCGCCCGAGGCCGTCCACGAGCCCGAGAACGTGCGGCACCCGGTCGAGCCTTCGAAGGTCCCGTCGCCGGCGAACCGCAGGCGCGCGGGCCGCGCCGAGGACACCGGTGACGACGCGGCCGGTCCGCCCACCAGGGTTTCGAGGACCCATGCCGTCCGCGTCAGCGCGCGCGTCCTGACCGGCGGGGCGCGGCCGAACACGAGCTCGGTATCGGGGCCGGTGAGCGTGAGCGTGTCTCCCTCGACGGCGATCGTGTCGGCGTCGTCCATCGCCTCGAGGAAGCGCGCCTCGGCCGCGGCGATGGGGGCCGGGCAGCCGATCTCGCTCACGGCGAAGCTGCCGGCGTCGAACGAGTCTCCGTCGATGCGGATGCCGCCGCCGTAGGAGTTACACCCGGCGCTCCCGCGCGCGCTCTCGCCCTCGACCTCGAACGTGATCTGCCACTCCGGTGCGAGGGTGACGTCGCCGGACGCCGACCGGCCGGACTCGAGCCGCCACACGCCGGAGGCGTCGACGTCCTCGACCGCGGGGCCGCGGCCGGAGTCGCCGGAATCGGCGCACGCGACCGCGAGGGCCGCTACGAGCAGGAGAGAGACGAGCTTGTTCATCGGATTCGCCCGATGCAGAAGTAGTTGCCCTCGGGATCCTCGAGGACCCACCAGCCGTAGCCGTCCTCGACGAAGGACTCGACGCGGCTTGCGCCCAGCCGCTCCGCCCGCTCGATCGCCGGCTCTAGCTCGTCGTCGCCGACGTCGAGGTCGACGTGCAGACGGTTCTTGCCGCGACGCGGCTCGGGGACCTTCTGCAGGTAGAGGCGCGGCCGCGCGTCCGCGGCGGCTGCGAGCAGCGCGTCCGACTCGTCGCGGGCGAGCACCTCGAACGACAGCAGCTCGCTCCAGAACGCGACCATCGCGTCGAGGTCGTTGCAGTCGATCGCGAGGTTGCGAAGGCGCGGGATCATCCGGTGCCGAGCCGCTCGTGCGGGTAGTCCGCGGTCCGGTTCTGGAACGACAGTATCTTCGGGTTGCGCACGACCCCGTCCCGGATCTCGATTGCGTGCGCGATCGTCGGGTCGGCCTCCCACGCCTCCGGCCCCGCCATCACGACGGGGAGGTAGGGGAGCAGCGCCTCGCTGATCTCCCACGTCGCCGCGTCCCACAGGTACGAGGGGCTGTGGTCGACCGCGTAGTAGCGGACGCCGTCGCCTACCTCGAACATCGGGTCCTCAAACGACGTCGGCCGCGCCCACTCGAAGCCCATCCCCGCGTCGCACGACACGTCGACGATCAGGCTGCCGGGCGCGAACGACCGGAGGTCTTCGTAGGTCACGAACGTGTGCGGCCGGTCAGGGTCCTGGAGCACGCAGTTCACGACGACGTCGTGCTCCGCGAGGACGGCCGTCATCGGCGTGTCGCCGGACTCGGTGGTGACGACGAGCCCGTCCCCGGGGTCGCCGAACCGCGCCATCGTCGCCGAGTGCGGGGGCGACGCGACCGTGGCGGGGTCGCGGTGCGTGACGACCGTGACGTCGCGGATCCCCAGCGCCTCGAGCGCGGTGACGGCGCCGCGTCCGGTCGCGCCGTAGCTGATCACGATCGCTCTGAGCGGACGGCCGTAGTGCCCCGTGCGGCCGGCGAGCTGCAGCGCGTGGAGGACCGAGCAGTAGCCGGCGAGCTCGTTGTTCTTGTGGAAGACGTGAATCCCGAAGCTCCCGTCGTCGTTCCAGTGGTTCATCGCCTCCCACGCGAGCAGCGTCAGGCGACGGTCGATCGCCTGCTGCGTGAGGGCCTCGTCCTGGACGCAGTGCGGCCAGCCCCACAGGACCTGGCCGGGTCGCATGACCGCGAGGTCGTCGGGCAACGGCTTGGGCAGCAGCAGGACGTCGCATTCGTCGAGGAGCTGCTCCTGGGAGCGGACGCCGCCCACGAGGGCCGCGAGCGCGTCCTTCGAGGTGCCGAAGTGAGAGCCGTAGCCCTCCTCGACGAAGATCGCCGCGCGCAGCTCGGGGTCGATCGACTCGAGGTGGAGCGGATGGATCGGGAGCCGGCGCTCGTTCTCTTTCCGGGAGGTGCCGAAGACCCCCAGCGTCGGCCGGCTCATGCCTAGAGCGTAAGCGTCTCCTGGTCGCTTGCTCCCGGAAAGCGGGATCAGGCGACCACGATCGGCAAGAGACGCGAGAGAGGTGCCCCGAAGGGCCCCTCTCCAGCCGGTTTCGTCGCCGGGCGGCAGTCGCTACGCCGTCTCGGTGCCCGCACGTCGTGCGTGGCGGAAGCCGAGGAATGCGAGGACCCCCAGCACCGGGCCCGCAGCGACGAGACCGAATCCTGCCCAGAGCGTGATCTGGCCGACGGTCCACCAGCCGTAGGCGTTCAGCAGGATCGCCCTCAGGGTCTCGCCCTTGAAGATCGTGTCCCGCTGGCCGGTGACGCCTGCGAGCTCACCTTCGAGCTCCTTGACCAGCGCCGTGTCGCCGGCTTTCTCGGCCGCGGCGATCTCGTCTTCGAGACCGAACTGGACCGGGCCCAGCTCTGCGTAGGTCTTGCCGCCGCCGATCTCGGCGACGTGGATGCCGATGTAGCGCGAGTAGGCCTCGGCCTCGGTGCCGGTGTCGACGCTCTGGCCGGCGAAGGAGCCGATCTCGGCCTTCTCGGCGGGGGTCATCGCCGCGGCCGGCGGGAAGCTGACCTTCTGCGGCTCGAGCCGGTCCTTGACGTTGTCGAGCGCGAACGAGCCGCCGTAGATCGCGGCCGCGCCCAGCGCCACCATGACGATCGCGACGACCGCGCCCGGCGGATCAGGGCGGATCGGACCCTCCTCGGGGGGCCGTTAGGCCCCTTGGTTCGGGACCGGCGCCTCGGCGCGCGCTCGGGTACGGAATCGGTAACGGGCGGCGCGGAGAGCGGCGAGGGCCTAGCTGGAGAGCAGGTTCGCCCAGAAGTAGCGGTGGTCGGAGTAGAAGACCGGCGGGTCCTTGACGTCGCCGCCGGCGTTTTTGACCCCGCCGGTCGTGAGGATCAGGTCGACGCCGAGCGGCAGCCGCTTCTTCCAGTGCCGCGGCTCCATGACCGACCACAGCGCGTCGGTGTAGCCGTGCTCGGCGGAGGTGAACACCTTCCAGAACGGCGCCTCCTTGCACGGGTCCTTCCCCAGGCACCTGGTCTGGTTGAAGTCGCCGCCGATCACGCGGATCCCGCTCGGGTAGTGCTTCTCCATGAACGTCGCCAGCCGGTCGACCCACGGCCCGAAGCGCCGCGCGGTCTTGCGGTTCTCGACGGGCTCCTTCGGGAGGTGGACGCTCATCAACCCCCACACCGCGCCGGTGTCGCGCTCGATCGCCCGCGCGTACGCCTGGCCCTTGTACTCCACGTAGTCGCCCTTCGGGTTGCCCCAGGGGTTCCGGATCCGGACGAAGCCGGCCTTGCCGTCGAGCCGCATCGTCGCGGTGTTCGTGACGATCGCGGTCTCGGTCGAGTGCCACACGTCGCTCGGGAGCTTCTGCCACGGCTCCTTGCGGAGGCGCTGGGCGATGCGGTACTTGTCGCCGGTCCTCTTGGTCAGCAGCTCGACCACGCGGCGGACCGCGCTCCTGCGGACGTCCTGGAGGAGGAGCACGTCGGGGCGATGGGGGACCCGCTGCAGCAGCCGCTTCACGAAGACGCCCATCTCGCTCAGGTTCCGGTAGTCGGAGCGGTTGAACGCCTCCTGGAGGTTCGCGGTCACTACGAAGACCTGGCCCGTCGGCGACTGCGCCGGAGCCGCCGCGAGGCTCACGTGGAGCCGTCGTACCGGCGCGATCCCAGAGGAGAGCGCGGCGAGCACGGTCACGGCGGCGAGGCCGGCGACCGCGGCGCGCGTCAACGGACGGCGGAGCTCGGTGCGCGACAAGGGACGTCCCTCCTGTAGGTGGCTACGGCCAGGCTACGCGGCCGCTGCGCTCAATCGAATAGGTAATTCGTACTAAATGGGATCGTCTGCGGGAGCGCTCTCCTTGAGCGGCCGCTGCGGAAACGGGTCCGCAGGAGATGGGTGCAGCGGGGCGTACTCCACTCCAGCATGCCCAAACCGACAATTACGAGGAGGAGCCCAGTGAGGCGACTACTGTCTCTGCTCGCCGCGGCAGCGCTGGCGATGACACTTACCCCGGCGTCCGCGGGTCCGAGCGCGGGCGGCGTCTCGTCCGACAACGTCGAGCACGTGCAGTTCGTGCCCTTCGAGGTCGGGACCGCTACGGGCGCCCGCGTGGTCGGCAAGTACCTGTACGTGACGAGCTGGAAGAGCTTCTCGATCTACGACGTCTCCGACCCGGCGAGCCCGGTCCGGATGTCGACGACGCCGTTCGGCTTCAAGTTCGAGAACGAGGACGTCGCGACGAACGGCGATCTCCTCATCTTCTCGGAGGAGCTGCCGCTCCCGGCCGTCCACATCTACGACGTCGAGGACAAGAGCAACCCGACGCTGATCACGAGCCTCGACGGCGCGGGCCAGCACACGATGAGCTGCCTCCTCGACTGCAAGTGGCTCTACGGGTCGGACGGCAACATCGTCGACCTTCGGGACCCGGCGCAGCCGAAGCTGATGAAGGAGAAGTGGGGCGACGGCATGCCGGTCAACGGCGGCCACGACGTGAACGAGGTCGCTCCCGGGATCGTGCTGACGTCGTCGGACCCGATGCTGCTCCTCGACGCCCGCAAGGACCCGCGTCACCCGAAGCTCCTCGCGGTCGCGAACCCGATGCAGGAGTTCGTGCACTCGAACGCGTGGCCGAACAACGCCAAGGACCGCTGGGCGCTGTCGTCGGGTGAGACCTGGACGCCGGGCACCGACGCTCGCTGCGACGACAACACGGCCGGTCTCGCCACGTGGGACACCTCCAAGGTGAAGAAGACCAAGACGATGACGATGGTCGATATCTGGCGGCCGCAGAACGGCACGGTCCAGGACGGCAACCCCGTGGTGAACGCTCCGTTCGGCTGCTCGTCGCACTGGTTCCAGGAGCATCCCGACTTCAAGAACGGCGGGCTCATCGCCGCCGGGTTCTACAACCACGGGACGCGCTTCCTCGACGTTGCGAAGAACGGCAAGATCGAGCAGATCGGCTGGTTCCTCCCGCACGGCGGCGGCACCTCGGCGGCCTACTGGGTCGACGACGAGATCGTGTACGCAATCGACTACCAGCGTGGCTTCGACGTCCTCCGCTACAAGGGCTAGACGTCTTCGCTGAAGGTTCCAGCGACAGGCCGCCGGCGAACCCGGCGGCCTGTTTCGCGCTCTGCCCCCGCGGGTAAGTGCCGCGCGTATCCACCCGCGTGAAAGGAACCCTTCGATGACGCCCGCGAACGAGGACACCCGCCAGAGCCCGGGCCCGGCTGCCGACGCCGGCGACGTCGACGTGATCCGCGACGCGCTCGACGCCAGCGACAAGATCGACGCGAGCCGGATCGAGGTATCCGTGGACGGCACGAGCGTCGTCCTGCGCGGCAGCGTCGCCGACTCCTCGCAGGGCGACCTCGCGGAGCTCGTCGTCACCCGCTACGCGTCCGACGTTCGCAACGAGCTGCGCGTCGACGCGGGGTCCCGCGAGGGAGCGGGCGAGCCCCGCGCGACCGAGGACGCAGTCCCCGCGGAGAACGAGATCCTGGTCGGGTCGACCGACATGCTGGCCGGCCCCGATGCCGGGATCACCTCCGACGTGTCGCGCGCGCTCGAGGAAAACGAGCCGTGGGATCCGCCCGACGAGCCGTCGCTCGCGTCCACGCCCGCGGAGCTGCGCGGCACGTCCGGCTTCGGCGACGGGGGACCGGTCGACGAGGCCTCCGACGAGGCCGCGGACGAGCGGCCGGCCGCGGCCGACCTCACCGAGCAGGACCTCAAGGCGTCCGGCGCGGGCGCCGCGCCGCCGTCGCTCGACGAGACCGCCGCGCCGCAGCGC
>JALZEG010000199.1 GCA_030862185.1 Actinomycetota bacterium | reverse complement strand
GAGTTTCAGGTCAAGGCTGCTCTGATTACGCTCGCCTTTATGGCGCTGATCATGCTCGTCGCGCGCCGGCACGGCGTGAGCGTCGGCGCATACATGCTGAGACTGCGCGAGAAGCCGACTGACTTTGCGTCGTCGCGTCGGCGGGCTCGCTAGAGGGGGGCGACGGAATGGAACAAGGGGATCGGAACTTTTATCGCCCCGCGATCCTGTGGGGCGGCGCCGCTGGAGTTGGCGCGTTCATCGCCGAGTACGTGGCTAACGACGGCACCCTCGGACGAGCTCTGGTGTGGGCGGCCCTCGCCGCGATCCTGGTGGGGCTGTTCTTCGCTCGACTCCTCGGGATGAGGGACGGCCGCCAAACGCGCCCCCGGCACTACGCGGAACGGCAGATCGGTGCACCGGGAACGGAACGGGAGTCGAAGTGAGACGCGTCCACGGTTAGGTGAGCTCGGGCGTGTAGCCCGCGGCCGCGATCGCGCCGGCGAGGTCGTCGGGCGACGCCGCGTCCTCGTGCTCCACGACGAGCAGCTTCGAGCCGAGGTCGAGGTCGGCCCCCGTGACTCCCGCTACTCTTCCGACCGCGCTTTCGACCGTCTGCTTACAGTGGCCGCACGTCGCGTCCGCGACACGGATCCTGGTCGTCATCTCTCCTCCTCAAGACTTGACGAGGCGCTCGATCGCCGCGGTGGCCTCGCGCACCATGTCCTTGCCCTCTTCGGTCCCCTGTGCCACGCAGTGGCGGATGTGCTGGTCGAGCAGCCCGACCGCCACCTTCTTCAGCGCGTTCGACGCGGCCGTGATCTGCGTCAGGATGTCGATGCAGTAGTCGTCGTTGTCGACCATCCTCTGCAGGCCGCGCACCTGCCCCTCGATCCGCTTCAACCGCGCGCCGAGGTCCTCCTTGTCTGCGTAGTAGCCCCTCATCGGCGAGCTCCTTTCGTCCGGGCTTGACATCTATATACCCTAGGGGGGTATGGTTCGTCAACATGGACACGACCCACGCCCACTACGAGCAGGCGACCCATGACGACCACGCGCACCACGACCCGGCGCAGTTCCGCGACCGGTTCTGGATCACGCTCGTGCTGGCGGTGCCGGTGCACTACTTCAGCGCGATGTTCCAGGAGCTGCTCGGCTACGAGGCGGTCACGTTCCCCGGCAGCACCCTGATCCCGCCGGTCCTCGGCACGGTGGTCTTCGTCTACGGCGGCCTGCCGTTCCTCACCGGGGCCGTCCAGGAGGCACGAGCGCGGCAGCCCGGGATGATGCTCCTGATCGGGCTCGCGATCACGGTCGCGTTCGGCGCCAGCGTCGCGACGGAGCTCGGGGCGTTCGACCTCGACTTCTGGTGGGAGGTCTCCGCGCTGATCGCGATCATGCTGCTCGGACACTGGCAGGAGATGAAGGCGATCGGCCAGGCGAGCAACGCCCTCGCGGCCCTCGCGGAGCTCCTTCCGGACGACGCCGAACGGGTGACGGACGACGGGGTCGAGACCGTCCCGGTGAGCGCGTTGAGCACGGGCGACGTCGTCCTCGTGCGTTCGGGCGCGCGCGTGCCGGCCGACGGCGTCGTCGTCGAGGGGGCCGCCGATGTCGACGAGTCGATGCTCACCGGCGAGTCGCGGCCGGTGGGGAAGGCCGCGGGCGACCGCGTCACCGCGGGCACCGTTGCCACGGACTCCGCGCTGAGGGTGCGAGTCGAAGCGGTCGGCGACGACACGGCCCTCGCGGGGATCCAGCGTCTCGTGAAGGAGGCGCAGACGTCCCGGTCGCGCGCGCAGGCGCTCGCCGACCGCGCCGCCGCGTTGCTCTTCTACGCCGCGACGCTCTCGGGCGTCGTCACGTATATCGCCTGGGCGATCGCCGGGGAGCCGCGCTCCGCGGTCGAGCGGACCGTGACCGTCCTCGTGATCGCGTGTCCGCACGCGCTCGGGCTCGCGATCCCGCTCGTGATCTCGATCTCGACGGCCCTGTCGGCCCGCAACGGGATCCTCGTCAAGGACCGGCTGGCGCTCGAGCGGATGCGCACCGTCGACGTCGTTCTGTTCGACAAGACGGGGACGTTGACGGCGGCGCAGCACGTCGTGGCGGGAGTGGCGGCAGTGGGAGACGACGCGGAGGCGCTCGCGCTCGCCGGCGCGGTCGAGTCGGACAGCGAGCACCCGCTGGCCCGGGCGATCGTCCGTGCGGCGCGCGAGGCGGGATCGCTCCCGGCCGCGTCGGATTTCCGGTCGATGACTGCTCGCGGCGTCGAAGCAGCAGTCGACGGCAGGACGCTCGCGGTGGGAGGGCCGAAGCTGCTCGAAGACCGCGGGGCCGGGGTCTCCCCGGCACTCGACGGCGACGTGGCCTCGTGGAAGGAGCGCGGCGCCTCGATCCTTTATCTCCTGGAGAGCGGCGACGTCCTCGCCGCCTTCGCGCTCGAGGACGCGGTCAGGGAGGAGTCGCGCTCCGCAGTGCAGAGCCTCCACGCGCGGGGGATCAAGGTCGCGATGATCACCGGCGACGCCCGCGAGGTCGCGGCGGCGGTCGCGCGGGAGCTGCAGATCGACGAGCACTTCGCGGAGGTCCTCCCCGAGGAGAAGGACTCGAAGGTCGCGGAGCTGCAGGCGAGGGGGCACCGGGTCGCGATGGTCGGCGACGGCGTCAACGACGCGCCCGCGCTGGCGCGCGCCGACGTCGGCATCGCCATCGGCG
>JALZEG010000195.1 GCA_030862185.1 Actinomycetota bacterium | reverse complement strand
ATCGAGGCCGCCGCAGAGGTGCACGTGGCGGAGGCGGCGGGGCTCCGGCTGGCGGCCGAGATCCTCGGCGTGCAGGCCGCTCCGGCGCCGCGACCGGGCGGCGAACGCGGAGGCGCCATCCGCGTCGTGCCGCCGCACGAGCTCGAGACCTTCGACGACGTCGCCGGCCTGGAGGACGTGAAGGAGCAGCTGCGCGCAACCGTCGGCGCGCTGCTGGAGAACCCGGAGGAGGCGGCCCGGTACCGGCTCGTGCACAACGGCATCCTGTTCTACGGCCCGCCGGGGACCGGGAAGACGCTGTTGAGCCGGGCGCTCGCCGGCGAGTACGGCCTGCGCTACCTCAAGGTGACACCGGCGGCTTTCGGCAGCAGCCTCGCTCACGAGACGGCTGCGAACCTGCAGCGGCTCTTCGACCTCGCGGCGCAGTCGGTGCCGTGCCTGCTGTTCCTCGACGAGGTAGACGCCTTCGCGACGGCGCGCGACGACTCGCCGGGCTCGGACCACCGAGAGATAGTCACGCAGCTGATGACGTCGCTCGAGGAGTGCAGGTCGGTGGCCGGGCTCGTCGTCTGCGCCGCGACGAACGACATCGACCGGCTCGACGCCGGTTTGCGCGAGGGACGGTTCGACGCGCGCATCCGCGTCCCGCTGCCGGACCGGGAGGCGCGGCGCGCCATCCTCACCCACCACCTCCGGACCCGGGACGAGTCCGTGCGCTGGGACGACGTCGACCTGGACCCGCTGGTCGAGGCCACGGCGGGCAGGAACGGCGCGGCCCTCGAGCAGGTGGTGATGCTCGCGGCGCAGACCGCGCTCGCCGAGAGGCGCGCGCTATCCCAGACGGACCTGCTCGCCGCCGTGCGGCAGGGGCGTGCGCGGGACCGCGCGACGCCCGAGGACCGCGTGACGTGGGAGGACGTGGTGCTGCCCGACGACACGCGGGAGCAGCTCATGGACCTGGTCAACGTCTTCGCGGAGCCCGAGCTCGCGCGCTCGCTCGGCATCGAGGCGCCGCCGGGGATCCTCTTGCACGGCCCGCCGGGGACCGGCAAGACGACGGTCGCTCGCGCCATGGCGACGGAGATCGACGCGAGCTTCTACGAGACCTCGGCCGCGGACCTGTTGTCGAAGTGGGCCGGTGAGTCCGAGGAGAAGGTGGCGCGGCTGTTCACGAAGGCGAGGGCGAACCGGCCGTCGATCATCTTCATCGACGAGATCGACGGCCTGCTCCGCACGCGGACGGCGGACGCGGTGAACCAGTGGGAGGAGCGGGTCGTGTCGCAGTTCCTCCGTGAGCTCGACGGCCTCGGCTCGGCGACCGGCGTGCTCCTCGTCGGTGCGACCAACCGGCCGGACGTCATCGACCCCGCGTTGCGCGAGAGGAGGCTCGCCGCAGTCGAGATCGGTCTGCCGGACGCGACGGGGCGGCTCCAGCTCTTGCGGCAGCTGCTGTCGGGTACGAGCGTCGCGCCGGACGTCGACCTGCGCGAGCTCGCCGTCGCGACCGAGGGCATGTCGGGAGCCGACCTCAAGAGGCTGCGGGACCTCGCGGGGATGAAGACCCTCACACGCGCGTCGCGGGCCGGAGGAGACGCCGCGAGCATTCGCATCACCTCACAGGACCTGGCGTCGGCGCTGCAGGGCATGAGGCGGCGCGCGACGTTCGCCGTCGTCTGAGGACGATGCCCCGCCGCCGACGGATGTCCCAGGAGGAGCTGATCCGCGTCGGCCGCCGCCTGCGCGAGCTCCGCCTCGCCGCGGGTCTGACGCAGGCGGAGCTCGCAGGCCGGCGGTTCTCGCACGCCTACGTCAGCGTGCTGGAGGCGGGGCGCCGCGAGCCGTCGAGGGCCGCGGTCGACTACTTCGCCCAGCGTCTCGGGGTCGCCGTCGAGGAGCTGTGGAGCGAGAAGGGCGCGTCGTGGGCGTTGAAGATGGCGGAGGACCTGCGCGCGGACGGGCTGCACGAACAGAGCAGGGAACTCCTCGCCCGAACGCTGGGCAACCTCGAGAGGGATCGCGAGCTGCACCCGCGGGTCCTGGTCGTCCTCCACCGCGAGCTCGCGCGGGTCGACATGGCGACCGACCCCGCTTCGGCGACCACGCACCTGCAACGCTGTCTCGAGCTCGCCGGCGACGACGACTCGATGCTGGCGGAGCGCGCCGAGGCGCACGCGGGGCTCGGCGCGCTGCTCCTACAGGAAGGGAAGCGCGACGAGGCCGTCGCGGAGTACCAGCGGGCGACGTCGTTGCTGCTGGAGCTCGTCGGCCGGCGACGGAACCCCCTCGCCTGACGTCTGTCTCAGGGCGATTCCAGGCCGCCCCTGTCGCGATGATAGGAGGTCTCCTCGTCGTCACCGGCGCGATGGAACCAGGCCGCGGCGCGGAGGTGTAGCGCCGCCCGCGTCTCGGGATCGAGGCGCTCGTAGACGTAGTCGCGCACGGTCGCGTGGAAGAACGCGCTGACACCCTGACGGCTGCGCGTCGCGACGTACGAGCGCACGAGGCGGTGGCTTGCGTCCTGTACCGCGCCGCGCGTCTGACGCGCGACGTACGCGAGCGCGTCGTCGGAGAACCGTCCGCGGAAGATGCTCGCGGCTTCGAGGATGCCGCGGTCGTCCGAGTCGAGCAGCTCCGTGATGTTGCCGAGGAGGAAGACCTGCACCTCCTCCTGGTCGATGAAGGCTTCGACCCCGCGGGAGATTTCCTCCTGTGTCGCCGTCTTCAACCACGATGCCGAGAGCTTCACCAGGTGCGGGTTGCCGCCGGTCCACGCGTGGATCCTGGCGATCGTCTCGTGCGGGCGACGAGCGCCCGTCTGCAGCAGGAGGTGCTCCGTCTGCTCGAGCCGGAACGGGGGGACCTCGATCGCCTCCCGCTCGAAGCCCGTCGCGGGACGGTGGCGGCTCGACGTCACGAGCCGCAGCGTCGGCGTGCGGACGAGCGCCTCGTCGAAGAAGCCGGTCACCGCGAGGTCGTCCTCGACCATCTGATGGTCGTCGAGCACCACGAGGGCGTTCGTCTCGCCCAGGGAACGGATCGCGATCCGCGTAGCGACCGTGGTGTCGAGCTCGGCGAGGTTCGGCGTCACGTAGTCGCCGAGGTCGGAGAGACCCTGGCTCGCAAGCCACTGCCCGAGCTCGAACATCACCGCGGGGAGCGTGTCGTTCACGCCGCGCCTGAAGCGGTACCACCACACCGCGCTGCGGCGGCGTTCCGCGATCGCGACCTCGGCGACGAGGCTGGTCTTGCCGATGCCGGGCGGACCGTGGACGCGCGCCCTGCGAGCGTCGCGCAGCGTGTCGTAGATCAGGGTCACGAGCTCCGGGCGCGGCACGAACTCGTCGATCGTCGGGATCTCTTCGGGGACGAAGCGCGACCGCACGGGGCCGAGCGACAGGTGCGCGGTGAGCAACGAGATCGCGCGTCCTCGTTCCCGCGTGAGCTGCCGTTCCGACAGCCCCAGCTTTGCCGCCGCCTGGTAGAGCTTCGCCCCTTCCACGAAGCACGTGCGCAGCACCGCGTGCGGAAGCCTCTCGCCCGCAGGTGCGTCCGGAGGCGCGGCGAGGCGGTCGATCGAGTCGGAGAGGAACCGCGCGGCGGCTCGCCCGACGTCCAGAGGCGTCGCCTCCGCGGGGAGCCGTCCGTGCGCGTGCAGCAGCGCGCGCATCTCGGGGGAGTCGAGCCGGTTCGGATGGCGCAGAAGGACGAGCCATCGCCGCACCTTCTCCTCGTCGATCGGAGGCGCGGCTTTCACGCTGCCTGTCGAACCCCGCGCAAGGTCGCCCGCGTCCGCACCATGGCCGGAAGTAAAGGTCGTGTCGTTGGACGAACGCACGCGATTCGAGCAACCTGGCTACCACTTGGCGAGCCGGTGGCGACGATGTAGTGGCGCGTCTATGCCTTGTCGTTCGCAAGTGCGTCGTGTCGTTCGCGAACGCGTGTTTTCGCGCCTTTGGATAACCGGCTGTTACCGATTCTGTTGATACAGGTCGCGCCCTCCTCAGCCCTTCGGGCCCGGGTCGGGGAACTCGCTCCATTCGAAGTGCATACCGTCGGGGACGACCCACCGGCCCCCCCACGTGAACCCGGCCGCCTCCATGATCCGAACCAGCCTCAGGTCCTGGTCGGCCTTCGTCCCGTACGCGTTCTCCGTGACGTTGACGTCGACGGCCATGCCCCACGAGTGGTGCGACAGCCGGCCCGTGGGATCACGGTTGATGAACCGGGGGCTGTAGCAGCCGCCGAAGTCCGCGGGATCCACCGCGAACGAGAGGTTGGACGCGACCGCTCGCGACAGCGCGCGCCGGAGCTGCGGGAACAGGGCGCGGTGGCAGGTGACCTCTCCCAGCAACGGGACGCGGGCCGTCTTGACGTTCGCCCGCCTCCACTGCGGGTCGACGTCGAGGAAACCGTCGGAGCGCGGCACCGCGGCGAACTCGCCGAACACCGACTTGACGACGAGCTGCGGCAGCACGGCGTCGCCGTATCGCAGGAACGGGTTCTCGCCTTCGGCGCGCATCTGCAGCTGGTCGCCGGGCCCGAGCAGCGACGTGATCGTCTTGCGCACGCGGCTGCGGAGCCGCGGCGACTTCGTGCGCACGAGCGCGTACTTCTCCGTGCTCGGCCACCGCGTGGCGGCGGCGCCCGACACGAGGGCCTCGTATCCACCGGCGGCCGCGTCGCTGACGATCCCGGTGACGGTGAAACGGCCGCCGCGGAGGTGCAGGACGGATCCGGGCGACGCACGCCTCAGCTCGGCCGACGTTGCGGGCAGGAGCACGTCGCGCTTGCCGAGGGCGAGGACGCGGCCTCGCTCGCCTGCCGGCACGAACGCGGCGTAGTCGCCGGGGTCGACCGCGGCGACCTCGATCGGGATCGCCATGGGCGGCTTGGGCTTGTCGAGCAGGCTCCCGTCCGCGTCGTACGAGGCCGCGAGCCAGTCGATGCCGGCCTCCACCACCGTCACGGCGCCGACGCCGTGCAGCTCCTCCAGGACCTGCTCCGTGCGAGGGGGGAGTCCGTCGCCCGTGGCCCACGCCAGCAGGACCTTGCCGCTGCGCCGCGGCGCGACGAACGGCGCGGCTTTGCCGGTGCGTTCGCCCAGACGTTCGGGAGTGACCGAAGGCGCCGCGGTTTCCGAGTCCGTCGTCCGCCCGATCCCGCCGGCGCCGAGGACGACCGCGCTGCAGGCGACCGCCCCGAGCGTCCCCCACGCGACGCGGCCGAGCGTCGCGCCGAACCGGCTCACCGCAGGCCCGCGGCTACCGCGGTCGCGGTCGAGAGGTCGCCGAGCGGGACGCTGACCGCGGTGTGGACGCGGCCGTCGATCCACTCGAGGACGCCGCGCTCCGGGAACCATCGCGTCCTGAGGTCGCCGACACGGATCGCGATCGGGGTCTCCGACGTAGGAGTGAGCAGTCCCGCCGGCCTCGACTGCGTCACCTGTATCCCGCTCCCGCCGTACTCGGCCTCGTCGCGCCGGAAGAAGAACGACACGGACGTCTCCCGGTGCGACCGCGACAGCAACGCCGTGGCGGCGCTGTAGCCGCGCGGCACGTACGCGGGGCGGCGTGCGAAGGAAGCACGTTCCAGCGCCTCGGCCGCGTCGACCCGCTCGACGACGCCTCCGTCCGGAGCGACGACGCGCGGTGGGAGCTTCGCGCCGTCGAACTGGAGCGACGCGGCGACCCGCAGCAGCTCGGCGCGCGACAGGTTGGACTCGAGCTGCACGTGGAGGCCGGAGTCGAACAGCTCGACCCGCCGCTTGAGCGACGCGTCAGCGGGCTGGTAGTAGAGCCACCCCGCCGGCGTCGCGATCTCCTCCGCGGTCAGGAGATATCCGAGGTCGGCCTTGTGGGCGGAGGCCGACGACACCTTCAGCCACGTCATGCCACCCGCCCAGGTGACCATCGACTTGCCGTCGGCGGTCGTGCCGGCACGGTAGGGAAGGAGCCCCGCGGTGTCGTGCGGAGCGAGGCCCGCCGCGACGTCGTCGAACGGCTTCTCCTTCCATCCTCCGGGCTTGAACGCGCCGCGCCGCGGCACCGAGAACGTCCCCGGCGGGAAGGCGTCGGGCACGGAGAAGCTCGTCGCGCGCACGTCGAGCAGCGGCGGACGCCCCGGCCGCGACACCGTGAACCTCAGCGGAAAGCGGGTCTCGGAGTCGATCCACACGTCGACCCGGTCACTGGCGGAGAAGGGACGCCAGGTGCCGCCGGCCTGGATCGAGGTGACCAGCGGCAAGGCGCGCCGGTAGTCGAGGACAACGCGGTGGACGTGGCGGCCGAGCAGCGTCGCCCGGTCCGTCACCTCGAACCCTCCGGACGACGCGATCGTCTCCAGCGGCACCACGATGTCGGTCGGGAGCGCGGTCGTCCCGTCGAACGGCTGGCGCCGCGCGATGCCGCGCCGCTCGGTCGCGACGACGGAGCAGGCCGGCAGCATCGCGGTCGGGCACGACGTCGTCTCCTCGATCCACCACGCGCGTCCGCTCGCGACGACCGTCGTGTCGTTGGCCGGCCACTTCCCGCCCGGGTACTCGGTGAGATCGCGGACCTCCAGCCGGAAGCGCTCGGGGGCCGCGAACCTCACGTGCGCGGTCATGGTCCGCTCGGGAACGAGCCGGTGCCACCCGCGTTCGGTGACGTCGAAGCGCGCGTCGTACGCGTCGAGCGTCCGCGCCGCGTCGCGCACGGCGTCGGCGATCTCGGTCGCGGCGGCTACGTCGCGCGGCGTCTCCCCCCACGGTAGGGACGCACCCAGCAGGAC
>JALZEG010000183.1 GCA_030862185.1 Actinomycetota bacterium | reverse complement strand
GCTTCGTCGGGGCGCTCTTGCCCGATCCGACCAAGAAGTTCTATCACCCATACGGACTATCGGACTACGCGCTCACTTGGGCGGGGTACCAACTCCTGCAGAACCTGGTTCAATGGAAGAGCTAGATCCCTGCGGGTCAAGAGCGCGAAACAGCGGCAAAACGAAAACCTAGTCTGACCTGCGGAAGAGCTCTAACTGGCCGGGATTCGTTTCCTGCCTCCATCATTTCGTAGGTCACCGGGCCTAAGAGGCGGGCATCGGCCTGCGCGAGGTTCTCGGTCGCTGACGATGCAAGTCTTCGTCGGGCGAGAATGCACGATGATCGCAGCACCCGTCCAATGTGACGTTGATGGAATACCGAAGGAGTCGCATGGCGCAAAAGTACTGTCGATGCCCACGCTGGCAAGCGTGCAACACCCAAAGCCGGGCCAATAAAGGGAGGGCTCATGGCGTGCAGGTTCACCGAGTTGATCGTCGACGCCCGCGACCCAGAAACGCTTGCTCGCTTCTGGGGCGACGTCTTGGGGTGGGAGGTCGGGGAATCCACAGACGAGATCACGTGGCTCAGGCCGCCGGCCCCGGCCGTGCCGCTGATCGCCTTCGTGCCCGTGCCCGAAGGTAAGTCGGTTAAGAACCGTATCCATATCGACGTCAGTCCGACCGACCGTTCGCGCGACGAGGAGGTCGAGCGTGTGCTCGCGCTGGGCGCGCGACGCGCCGACGTGGGTCAAGGCGAAGACGTGTCGTGGGTCGTGCTTGCCGACCCCGAAGGAAACGAGTTCTGCATCCTCGGCTCTCAGGTCGGCGCCGATCTGACAGGCTGGCCTTGGCCGGGAATGGAGTGACTCCGCAGCCACACCCTCTGGAGAACTCGCTCGTCGCAACCTGAATCGCGACCATGAACGGCAGCGGTTTAGCGCTCGGCGGTTCGACAAACGAAAACCTAGTCTGACCTGCGGAGAAGCGCGACGCGAGACGCGGCTGCGACGTACGCTGGACGGCATGGCGAGGACGAACCTACGGCGGACCGCCGCGGCGGTGGTCGGCATGAGTCTGGGTGTCGCGGCGTGCTCGCCGACCCCGGACGGCGAGAGCCGGCAGGCGTGCACGTGGACCATCGGGATCATGGGAGCCCTCGAAGGCGACTTCGTGGAGTTCGGCGCGGCGGCGGCGAGGGGCGTCGAGATCGCGGTCGACCTGGCCAACGAAGGCGGCGAGCTCGCCTGCACCCTCGAGACCCACTCCGAGAACACCGACGGCGATCACAAGGAGGCGCCGGCGAGCGCGCGGAGGCTCGCGGAGGACGAGGACCTGGTCGCGTGCGTGTGCGGCTACTTCTCGCGCGAGACCGCTGCCACCGGCGACGTCTTCGAGCAGGCGGGAGTCGCGATGCTCTCCACGTCCGAGGAATCCCGGATGCGCGAACGAGGATTCGACACGTGGTTCCGCCTCGTCACTCCGGTCGACCGGCAGGCAACGGCGACGGGGCTCTACGTCAAACGAGTCTTCGAACCGCGGCGCGTCGCTATCGTGACTACCAGCCAGACCTACTCGGACGACGTCGTCGATCGCGTGCGCGCAGCGCTGCGGTGGCGGTTCGAAGGGCCCGTCATCCCGTACAACCCAGAAACCTTCCCTGTCGACGTGGCGTCGCAGATCCGGCGGATGTCCCCCGACGTCGTGTTCTTCGCAGGCTACGCGCCGGAGGCGTGGGAGGTGTTCAACGGCATGAGGGATTACGACTTGGAGATGCCGTTCGTCACCGACGGTGGCGCCCTTTCCCCCATCTACGGGCCCGAAGGGCGAGATCTGACGACCGGCCCGCCCCGCCTCAGCTGTGCCTGCAGCGACGTTACGAAGATCGAAGGAGGAGAAGCGTTCGTCGCCGAATACCGGGCGCGCTACGGCACCGCGCCCCGGTACTTCGCGGCCGAGGGCTTCGACGGCGCGAACGTCGTAATCGACGCGCTGCGCGAGCTGACCGGCTCCGAATCGACCGAAGAGGTACGTGCGCACGTCGTCGAGTATCTCGACGGAACGGAAGGGGTCGACGGACTCGTCAAGCGATACGCATGGGACGACCAGGGGGAGTTGATGACCGACAACGGCGACGTATGGATATGGGAATGGACCAGACGTCGCGGCTTCCGGATGCTCGGCAGCGTGGCGGAGCTGATCATGTAGGCGGAGCCCCCCGGAGCACGACGCACGGTTTACCGGTCAGTCCGTCTTCGGGCTCCCCGGGCGCGGCGGTGACGGGCTGGGATCGGGTCGCGGGAGCGGGTCTTCGTGCATCGGACGATCCTCCTCGGTCGCAGTGATCGTACGTCCTCGAACGTATTCCTCGATCTTCCGCACGATCAGGGGCGCGAAGTCGACTCCCGTGAACCTCTCGATGCTGAAGAGACCGCCGGGTGACTGCACGTTCACCTCGACGAGCTTGTCGCCGACGATGTCCAGGCCCACCAGCAGCATCCCGTCGCGGCGGAGGACGGGCCCGATGGCCTCGGCCACCGTGAGCTCGTCCGCCCCGATCTCGTGTGGCTCGGCGGTACCCCCGGCTCCCATGTTGCTCCTGAGGTCACCCGACGCCGGTCTCCGGCGAAACGCGGCCCATCGGTCCCCGTCACGCAGCGGCTCGCCGTCGACCATGAACAGCCTCACGTCACCCTCGCGCGCCGCTTCGAGGAACTCCTGCGCGACAACGTAGCCGTCGTCCGCGATCGTCGCGATGACCTGGTTCAGGTTCGCGTCGTCGGGGCCGTCGAGGAAGAAGACCTTGTCGCCCTTGGCGCCGAGCAGGGGCTTCAGAACGAGAGGGCCGGCGAGTCCCTCTGCAAACGCCTTGATCGTGTCGGCATCTCGCGCGATCAGAGTGCGCGGCAGGACGTGACGCGGGAGCTCGTGCAAGTAGGCCTTGTTCGCGCCCTTCGCCAGACCTGCGGGCGAGTTCACGACGAGGACCCCCCGCTCCTGCGCCGCGTGGCCGAAGACGACCCCGGTGTCGACGGCCCACGGTCGCTCCCGCGCGTCCTCGGGTGGGTCGTTGCGCAGGATCAAGACGTCGAGGTCCTCGACGCGCACCGCCTCCGGCGGGGCGTCCTTCATCAGAGTGACGAAACGGTCGTACGCGTGGTCGTCCGTCGCGCGCGCCCGCCGCGAGTTCGCGGCCAGGTTGGCCTCGGGACCGAGGACGAACCCGCCCGCGTCCACGTAGAAGACGTCGTGGCCGAGGCGGGCGGCGGCGTGGGCGAGACGGGTCGTCGTGTGCGTCGGCTCCTCGGCTGCGATGCTGCTCACGAAGAACGCGATCTTCACGTCGTCACCAGGTCCAGGATCGTCGTATCCGCATCGATCGCGCCGAGCCGATGAGCGCCCAGCTCCATCCACCGCGGCCGCATCGCGGGAGATCGGAGAAACCCGCGCTGGATGAGGTCCTTCACGGCGGGGACGTGCACCAGCGCCATCTTGCCGACGAGCAGCGGGTCGAGTGGTTCCCGCGCCTTGAGATAGTCGAGCAGGTTGACCAGACCTCTCAGGTAGATGACGTCTTTCGTGAACCCGCCCGAGCGAGCCACACGCGCCGTGACGGCCCAAGCCGTCCGCGGAGCGAACCCGTGCTGCAACCGGAGCTCGTCGAATATCTCCACGAACGACCTTCCCTCGACCACCCGATGCACCGCCACGACCCTCGCGGCGAGCAGGCGCATTCGCTGGGCGTCCAGGCCGGCTACCGCGTACTCCGCGATCACCGCCAGCCCTTCTTGCGTCTCCTCGTACGCGTCGAGGCCGAGCCGAAGGAGCTGCAACGGCTGCTTGGTTGCGTTGAAGTAGGTGACGACGTGGGTGCCGAGCTCGTGCTGGAGGAGCGGCGCAACGCGCTTACGCCGGACGGCAGCCGAGGCGCCGATCAACAGTTTCCCACGATGGACCATGAGGTCGACGACGTCGTCCCGCACCTCGACTTCGCACTCGAACGACCGATCGAGGTCGCAGTAGTGCGCCACCTCGTCGAGGGCATGGGCGCGCATCTCCGCCGGGGATACGTGCCCGTCCTCTTCCGGCATGGGGGGAAGCGCCGACAGGATCCCCAACGCGCGATCGAGAAGCGCCTCGGTCACGCCGCCGTAGAGGTCGACGCTCGTCTCGAGGAAGCGAGGCGACCCGCGCATCTCGATGAGCCTCAGCTGGAGGGTCAGCTCCCTGCGCTTCGCGTGGAGCAACCCCGCGAGCAGCGGCTCGGCCACGTCCTCGATCGGGACCTCGCCGAGGCGCCTGTGCAGCGCGTCGACGTCGAGCTGAAGATCGCGGTAGACGAATGTCGGAGCGACCGCGAAGCCGGAGCGTTCGAAGTCCTCCCAGGCGGGGGCCGAGTTCACCGGCGTGAGGTTGAGCAGGAGGTCGAGCTGCTGCGCGATCGCCGCGAGCTCCGAGTCGGCGCCGATCGTCACCGCAGCGACTCGCGCAACCCCGGCAGCGTCCCCGCGAGGCACCTCTCCAGGCGTCGCAGCTCGGGCTCGAAGAGCTCTCCGGTCAACTCGTCCATGAACATCTTCTTGAACTCGATCGCGAGACAGCAGCCGCTGTCGGGGAACGTCTCGTGGACGAATGCCGCGAGGCGGCGGCCCCTGAACTTGACGTTCTCGCGGACGTCGAGGCCGCAGCCGGCGAGGTCGTCGACGAAACGCTCGACGAGATGCGCCCACCTGTCGCGCGGCATGCTGCCGGTGCCGACGTTCACCTCGGGGTTCTGCGCCGGATCGGCGGGCGGCGCGTTCGGGCCCCCGCGCCGGTGGTTGTAGCTGTGGACGTCGAGGACGGCGAAGCGCTCGTAACGTGCGACGATGCCGCGCAGCAACTGCTCGAGCTGCGCGTAGAAGCGGTCGTAGATGCGGCGCGCCTCTTCGAGCACACGGTCGTCCGGCGGGCTCGCCCAGACGTGCAGGTCCCAGCATTCCTCGGGCACGACGCACACGGCGTCGTCTCGATCCCGGTTCAGATCCACCTCGAACCGCGAGCGATGGACGACGATCCTGGTCGGGACGACCGCCGCGAGGCGTTCGGTGAAGGGATCCTCCTCGCGCCGACGCCGCTCGTCGTCGAGCGCGACGAGGTCTTCGAGATCGGGACGGATGTCGTGCCCGTTGTGGATCGCGACGGCGGCGACGGGACCTTCTCCCACGGTCACGTCCCACGTCCTCGCGTCGCGCATCACGTCGATCATGGCCGATCTGTCCCCACAAGAGATCGGACGTAGTCACGTTCCCCCCGGGAGGCGGTTTCGCCGAGCCGGTTCCGTGGGATGTCGAACGTATGAGGACGTCGAGGCTTCGCTCTGAGCGACGACTGGGGCCCGACTCGGCGTCCGAGCACCTCGACGCCTACGCGGACGACGCGGCCCGGCTCGCTACCCCTCTGGAGCGGCCGGACGACCTGGAGCCCCTGCTCGAGCGGATCGGCGACGCGCGCTTCGTGCTGCTCGGCGAGGCCTCGCACGGGACGCACGAGTACTACACGTGGCGCGCCGAGATCACCAAGCGGCTGATCGCCGACAAGGGGTTCTCGTTCGTGGCGGTGGAGGGGGACTGGCCCGACTGCTATCGCGTCAACCGGTGGCTCAAGACCGACGACGGAACGTCGGGTCGCTCCGTCCTGCAGTCGTTCGAGAGGTGGCCGACGTGGATGTGGGCCAACGAGGAGGTCGCGCAGCTCGTCGAATGGCTGCGAGCCCACAACCTGGAGCGGCGGCGCGAGGACAGGGTCGGGTTCTACGGCCTCGACGTCTACTCGTTGTGGGACTCGATGCGAGCGGTCATCGGCTATCTCGAGAGGCACGATCACGCGGCGGTCGAGACGGCGCGGCGCGCGTGGCGGTGTTTCGAGCCCTACCGCGAAGATCCCCAGGAGTACGCGTGGGCGACGCGTATCGTCCCCACTTCTTGCGAAGACGAAGTCGTCTCGCTGTTGGGGCGGCTGAACCAGGATGCCGCCGTGGTGGGCGACGATCCCGAGACACGCTTCGACGCCGAGCAGAACGCCGCGGTCGCGGCGGGGGCCGAGCGCTACTACCGCGCGATGGTGCGCGGAGGAGCGACGTCGTGGAACATCCGCGACACGCACATGACCGAGACGCTCGAACGGCTCGTCGAGCGTCACGGCCCCCGGTCGAAGGCGGTCGTGTGGGAGCACAACACGCACGTCGGCGACGCCCGCGCGACCGACATGAGCGCCTCGGGGATGGTCAACGTCGGACAGCTCGTGCGCGAGCGCCGCGGTGACGAGGGTGTCGTCCTGGTCGGCTTCGCCGGGTACGACGGAAGCGTGATCGCGGCGGACGCGTGGGGAGCGCCGATGGAACGGATGCCGGTGCCGGCCGCGACGGGCGGGAGTCACGAAGACGTCGTGCGCCGTGCGGGTCTCGGCAACGCCCTCTTCGTGATTCCTGCCGGGGCCGTGCCGTGGCTGGACGCGACCCTCGGGCACCGGGCCATCGGCGTCGTCTACCACCCGGAACGCGAGCGCGGCAACTACGTCCCCACCGAGCTGGGCCGGCGTTACGACGCGCTCTGCCACTTCGAGACGACGACGGCGCTGCGCCCGCTCGGGTGGGAGGAGCCGCAGGAGAAGGCGGAGCTAGAGACGTTCCCGTTGGCCGCTGAGCCTGACTAACGGTGTCCTGGAGATGCGGGACACCGGCGGTGTGGCCGCATGGTCAGGTGGAGGCGCGTCGCACTCGTGCAAGCCACGAACGGGGCGATAGCGTTTCTCCGAAATGACGATGAACACCGTCGAGCGCGTGGTCGAGACTCTCGGGCGTGGCGTGCTCTCCGTGGTCTGCGCCCCCAAGGGCCTCGACGTCGAAGTCCACGAGGTCGTCGTCCACGACTCGGACGATCCCTTCGACGTGACGGAGGGCGACCTCGTCCTCGGCGTGAGCCTCGGCGCCGGTCCCGAGACCGTCGAGATCGTCGCCGACCTCGCCTCGAGACGGGTCGCCGGCCTCGTGCTGAAGACCCCGGCAGCATCCGACGCCGCGATCGTGCAGGCCGCCGAAGACGCCGGGCTCGCCGTCCTCTCCATCCCCGCGGGGGCCTCGTGGGCGCAGATCGTGCAGCTCGTGCAATCCGTCCTCTCCCACGGGGCCGCGGGGGCCGAGGACGTGCACGGGCTCGCCGCGGCAGACCTCTTCGCACTGGCCGACGCCATATCCCAGCTCGTCGACGCCCCGGTCACCATCGAAGACCGGCTGTCGCGCGTCCTCGCCTACTCCGGCCGCCAGGACGAGGCCGACCCGGCGCGCGCGGAGACGATCATCGGGCGGAGGGTCCCCGAGCGCTTCCTTCGGAGCCTGCACGAGCTCGGGGTGTTCAAGAAGCTGCGCGACGAGCCCGGATGCGTCTACGTCGACAACCTCGACACGGGCGTCCTGCCCCGGCTCGCCGTATCCGTGCGGGCCGGAGACGAGATCCTCGGATCGATATGGGCGGCGGTCCCCGACCGCCCGACACCAGAGACCGAGCGCGCCTTCGCCGACACCGCGAAGGTCGCGGCCCTCCACCTCCTGCGCCACCGCGCCGGCGCCGACGTGGAGCGGACGCTGCAGGCGGACCTGCTGGCGAGCATCCTCCAGGGCACGGCAGGCGCGCGCGACGCGGCGCTTCGCCTCGGAGTCTCGGGCGCGTCCTACCGCGTCCTCGCGGCGTGGATCTCGTCCGACGACGAGACCGACGAGACGCGAGCACGTACGCAGCTCCGCGACGTGCTCGCGGTGCACATGTCGACGTTCCGGGTCCGGGGAGCGGCGGCGTTGATAGGCGGGCTCGTGTACGCGCTGCTGACGGCGGAGGACTCCGCAGACCGGTCGCGCGACCTCGCCGTCCGGATCGCGGAAGACCTCGCGACGCGGCCCGGACAGTTCGGAACGCCGGTGATCGGGATCGGCGGCCACTCCGCCGCGCTCGACGACGTCCCGCGTTCCAAGCGAGAGGCCGAAGAGGCCTTGCGCGTCGTGAGGGCGCGGCCCGGCCGCCGCGTCGCAACGATCGACGAGGTGCGTCTCCCCGCGCTGCTCGCGCGCTTCGCCGAGGCCGTGGCGCCCGAGCGCGACATCTACGAAGAGAAGCTGATGCGTCTCGTCGAGTCCGACCGCAAGGGCAACACCGCGTACATCGACGCACTGACGAGCTACTTCGACGCCTTCGGCGACTACACGGCCGCCGCGGCGCGGCTGCACGTCCATGCGAACACGCTGCGTTACCGGCTGCGAAAGGCACAGGAGCTCAGCGGCGCCCGGCTCGACGACCCGGACGAGAGGCTCGCGCTGATGCTCCTGTTGCGCGTGATGTTTCCGCCGCGCTAAACACTTCGGCGTTCGTGTAATCCGCAAAGAACCCCACCGTCTTTCTCCATTCCCCCAGAGGAAGCCGGGCTCGTTGCGGCGAAAATCGTGCAAGTCGGGCGAAGCGCCGCTAAACGAGGGGAAAGCGGGTAGTGCGCAGGTCGGTGTTCCTGAGAACGGCCGGCGGGGGTCTTGCGGCCGTCGTCCTGGCCGGCTCGATGCTTGCCGGGCCCGCGGCTCCGTCCGCGAGCGCCGCGAGCGCGCTCGCCCCCGAGACCGTCGCGTTCGAGGTGAGCGCGAAGGACGGCACGACTCTGCGGGGACACGTGACGTTGCCGGGAACGAAGGGCCGCGTCGCGACGATCCTCGAGCTCAGCCCTTACTTCAACACGCAGGCCGGCGGCGACAGCTCGACGGGCCCTACGAGCGGCGCCCAGGAGCACTACCTCGACCAGGGCTACGCGATCGCGCAGGTCAACATGCGCGGCACGGGCCTGAGCGACGGATGCCTGCAGTTCGGCAACGCCACGGACAGGCAGGACGCCTACACGGTCGTCGAGGCCCTGGCCGACCAGAAGTGGAGCAACGGCAAGGTCGGAATGATCGGCCACTCATACTCGGCGTGGTCGCAGTACATGGCCGTCGCGGCGGACCCACCTTCGCTGAAGGCGGTGATTCCCACCAGCGGGGTCAGCGACCCCTACGAGCTGCTCACGCGCATCGGCGCGCCGATCCACTACGGGCCGTTCCTCGCCCCGGTGTGGAGCGTCGCCACCGGCTGGGCCGCGAACGAGAACAACGCCGAGCACGTGTGCGCCGACCTCTACGCAACTCACGTACAGGGGACGTCCGACCTCATCGCGACCGGCGACCGCACCAAGTACTGGGCGGAGCGGAACCTTCGTCCGCACATCGAGGACACCGACGTCGCGGTGTGGCGATCGAACGGGCTCAACTACTGGGGAGAGGGGCACTGGCAGTCCTACGACGGCGAATGGGAGCTGTTGGACCCCCGCCGCACGAACCTGATCCTCGGACAGTGGAACCACGAGACGCCGACGTCGAACCGCGACGACTGGTACGAGCGAACCACCGCGTGGTTCGACCATTACCTGCGAGGAGGTCCTAGAACTTCCGACAACGGCGTGGTCGAGTTCCAGGACACCGCCGGAGGATGGCACCGGGCCGGCTCGTGGCCACCCCGCGCGCAGAAGAAGACGCTGCACCTCAGCGGAACGTCGCTCGTCCAAAACGCCAAGGACGTCGCCGCGTCGCAGCAGGCGTTCGCAACGGCGCCGGGGGTCGAGCCCGGCCTGAGCTGCGGTCCGCATCAGGCTTTCTACGTGTCGGAGCCCGTGGCAGAAGACGTCGTCGTCGCGGGGTACTTCGACGTCGACCTGACGGTGACGAGCTCCATGCCCGGGGGGAACCTGGTCGCGGTCTTGCGCCACGTCCCTTCGAACCCCCCGTGTGATCCCGACACCTCCGATC
>JALZEG010000171.1 GCA_030862185.1 Actinomycetota bacterium | reverse complement strand
GAGAGCTGCGCGAGGCCGGCCATGACGGCGCTGCCGAGGATCACGAGCATGACGTCGGTCAGCAGTGCCGACCGCGCCGTCGACCTCCGTCCGAGCGCGTGCGCGAGTGCGGTCATGGCGTTGGGTTCCTCCTGTAGGTCGGAGCTCCGTCGCCCGGAAAGATAAACGAACCGGTCGCCGGCGCTACGGCGAGGCGCTCTCCCCCACCTCTCCATCGAGGCCGCGGCTGCCGTAGACGCGCAGCGCCTCCTCGAGCGCGATCTCGGCGGAGATCCCGTCCTTCACGACCCCCAGCCACCACAGGCCCACGAGGTCCAGCACCTTGCGCGCCTCGGGCGACAGCTTCATGTCGAGGTCGATCCCGCGGCTGCGGCACGCCACCTCGGCCTCGACCAGGCACTTGATCCCCGCGGCCGTCAGCAAGGAGATCCCAGTGCAATCGAGGTCGAGACCGGCCGGCTTCGTCAGCAACACCTTGCGCAGCATCCTCTGCAGGTCCCTGCACGTCGAGACGTCGAGCTCGCCGCTGCAGCTGATCGCGATGCGATCCGCGCGGCGTTCGACCGCTATCGAGAGATCACCAACCCGCATGCACTCGCCCCCTCGCGCCCGCCGCGAGCCGATCCGTCGCGAGCGGCGAGCCACGGATCGGCGCGCTGCTCGGCCTGATGCGGTTTTTCTTCCCCGGAGGGGGCCGGAGCGAAACCCGGCTACTTCAGGCTCGGACCGCCGACGAAGCGTCCGACGACGCCGTTGGTGGTCGCGACCGGCAAGCCTTCCGGCGCGCACGGTGCGATGCAGTTGTCGACGAAGGACGTCCACGGCGTGCCGTCGGGTCCGACGACGACGTCGATGAAGTCGAGGGCGTCGTAGCAACGGCGCGGCCCGCACTCGAGGGTCGCGACCGGGTCGCGCGGGTCGTTCATCGCCCCGGAGTAGAAGACGGGCTTCTTGTCCAGAGCGTTCGCCGACATCGTCATGTAGAAGTTCCACTTCGCCTTGTCGTACTTCCGCTCGTCGATCTTGCCGCGCACGTCGTCGGTCCCGTAGTAGGCGACCGCGACCTTCCCCGGCCCCCCCACGTCGACGGTCGCCAGCGCGACCTCGGTCAGGCCGGGGAGCTCGATCTCCATCGGCTTGCTCCACGAGTAGCCGCCGTTCTTCGACACCGCGAGGCGCGGAAGGCGGTCCCTGCCCAGCCACACGTAGTAGACGTTGCCCTTGGAGTCGACGGCCACGCTCGGATCCGGGCCCCAGATGGCGGTGCCCGCAGGCCCGCGATGCGCGACGCGCACGTGCTCCCAGGTGAGGCCCTCGTCGCGGCTCATCGCGATCCACGGCTCGGTGCAGTGCTCCTTCGGCAGGTAGATCGTTCCGTCGTCCGCCACCACGCCGTGGCCGTGCAACCCTCCGCAGTTCCGCGTGCCGGGGCCGCCCTCTTCGGTCTCCGCGGGATGGAAAGCGGGCTCGCCGGTCGGGTTCCACGTGAGCCCTCCATTAAGCGACTTGCTGCACGACGACGTCGCGACGTCGTTCCAGCAGTAGTAGACGACGTTGTCGTAGCCGGCGGTCGGGCTCAGGGCCGGCGGCCCCGCGAACAGCGTCTGGTGATCGTTGACCGGACGGCCGCACGCGAGGGGGTTGGTGATCCAGCTCTCGCCCTTGTCGTCGCTGTAGCTCATGTACGAGCAGGCCACGGTGAGGTCGATCGTGTAGACGCGGTCGGTGCGCTCGTCGACGTAGACGTACGGGTCGAGCGTCACCGGATGGCTGTGGGCGGCGCCGGCGAGGCTCGGGGACTTGTCCTCCCACGTCTTGCCCTTGTCCTGCGAGCGCATGATCGACGCGCCGAGGCCCGGGACCCCGACGAAGAAGACGTCGCCGTCGGAGTCGAGCCCGAGCGTGGGCTCGAGCGCGTCGACGCCGGTCTGGTAGAGGACTGCCTCCGGTGCTGCCGCGGCGGCGGGGCCCGTGCGGATGATCTTGCCGCCGGCGTAGTGGGCGACGGCCTTGCCTCCCGAGCCGTCGGGCTTCGCGTCTGCGGCGGAGAACACCTGCACGGCCGCGGCTGCGACGAGCGCGGCGGCGACGGCGACGGCGGTCACGTTGCGAGTGCGGAACCGAGTGGCGAGCAAGACCAGCCTCCTGGAGGACGGGCGCGACGGACCGAAAAGCCTTCCAGGGCAGGGTTCTCCGCCCGCTCGGCATCCCCTTCGCCCGATTCGTCCCCCTAGGGTGGCGTCATGGACGCACGGATCCCGCCGCCGCTGGAGCCGGGGGCGACGGTCGCCCTGGTCTCCCCCTCGTACGGGGCGATCGGCGCCTGGCCGCACCGCGTGGAGCGGGGCGTCGCTTACCTCGAGTCGCTGGGGCTCCGCGTCCGGGTGATGCCCAACGCCGCGCGAAACGACGGCTGGGCTTCGGCACCGCCGGAGGCCAGGGCCGCCGACCTCCACCGGGCGTTCTCCGACGACGAGGTGCAGGCGGTCCTGTGCGGGATCGGCGGGAACCATTGCAACCAGGTCCTGCCGCACCTCGACTTCGACCTGGTCGCCGCCCACCCCAAGGTGTTCCAGGGCTACTCGGACGTCTCCGTGCTCCATTGGGCGTTCCTGCGCCGGTCGGGCCTCGCGACCTTCTACGGTCCGGCGCTCGTGCCCGAGCTCGGCGAGTTCCCCGCGCCGCTCGCGTACACCGACAGGTGGCTGCGCGCGGCGTGGTTTCGGACGGCGCCGCTGCGCTACGAGCCGGCGGAGGAGTGGACCGAGGAGTTCCTCGACTGGGACCGGCGCGCCGACGTGCGGCCACGCGCGCTGCGCGGCTCGCCGGGGTGGCGGACGATCCGCAGCGGAGTCGCGGAGGGCCCGGTCGTCGGCGGCTGCCTCGAGACCGTCTCCTGGCACGTCTTCGGCTCGGCCGACTGGTTCGTGCCCGAGGGGGCGATCTTCTTCCTCGAGACATCCGAAGAGGCCCCGTCACCGGCGCACGTCGACTCGTACCTCACCGACCTCGCCAACGCCGGAGTGTTCGACGCGTGCGCCGGGCTGCTCTTCGGACGCCCTATGGGCTACAGCGAGGAGGACGTTGCCGTCCTGTGGGACGTCGTCGCGCGGAGGACGGCCGCGGCGGGGATCCCGGTTCTCGCCGGCGTCGACTGCGGGCACACCGACCCGATGATGACGATCCCGTTCGGCGTCGCGGCGCGGCTGGACGCCGGTGCGCAGAGCTTCGAGGTCTTCCTCTAGGCGGACTCGAAGCGCAGGATGTCGATCCCGCGCACGACGTCGATCGCGTAGACGATCTCGTCGGTGATCCAGTAGCTCGCGATCGTCGAGCCGCCCCACGGCACGAAGTGCCCGACCTCGGTGATGCGGCCGTTCCGCGCGACGTCCAGGAAGCGCGTGCCGTGCTCGAACCACGCGGCTGCGACCAGGCCCCCGTCGCGGAAGTCCGGGTGCTCCTGGAACCACATGGCGGTGCAGCCGAGCACGTCGGCGGCCGGGTTGCCGTCGGTATAGGTGCCGCTCGCGGCCCGGTACTGGTCAACGAGCCGGAACGTCTTCGTCTGGCGCCACCGCCGCGCGTCCCACGTCATGAACGTCCCCGAGGTCTCGTCGCAGCGCGTCTCGGCGAATGTCTCCTCCTGGACGAGCACGAACCTGTCGCGACCGAGGCGGGGCCAGCGGCTGGAGTGCAGCAGGCGGTTGTCGGGCGTCGTCGCGCTCGCGAGCAGCTTCGGGTTCGCAGGGTCCCTGCGCGCGTCGAGCAGCCGCAGGATCCGCGTCGAGGCGAGCACGATGCCCGGCGCCACCTCGGTCGTGTCGAACCCGTCGCCCGGCGTGACGCCGCCGCCCCAGGTCCCGGCGACGCGCGGGTTCGCCGCGTCGCGCAGATCGACGATCGTGCCGCGCGACCCGTACGCCCAGGTGCAGTCGAGCACGCACGCGAAGTTGTGGTCGCGCATGTCCTCGAGCTCCGCGAGCTTCTGCGGCTCCTTCTTGTTCGTCACGTCCCACACGAACAGCTTCCGGATCTGCGTGTCGGCCGACATGATCAGGACCTCGCCGTTCGTGTCCACGTCCTCGTTTGCGAAGTGGAAGCCGACCGGCGTGATGCTCTCGAGCGCCGGCGCGACGGGGTCGGAGACGTCGTAGATCGAGAAGCTCTTCGCCCCGGCGACGTAGAGATGGCCGTCGACGAGGCGCGCGCCGGTCGGGGCCCCGGCCTCGGTCGGCACGGTCGTGACGTGCTCGACGTTCGAGCTCGCGAAGCCGGTCGCCGGGGCGCCCCGCGACGGCGCGGCCAGGACGCCCGCCGTCACTGCGGCGGTTGCCGCAACGCCGATGATCCTCCGGCTCCTCTTCACGTCTCAGCCCTTTCGCCGTGCGCTCGACCGCTCCCGCGGACGGGACCAAGGTGGCCAAGCTCCTATCTGCAAAGGACGTAGGGCCGGACCAGCCGGTAACGCTAGATGCGTGCGATCGAGCGCAGCCTGCGGCGCGGGTGGCGCGCCCCCGGCCTGCTCCCGCCGGCGACGACGAGCCTCACGACGCGGCCACGGTGGCCGGCGAAGGGCTCGAGGAGCTCGAGCATGCGAGCGTCGTCTCCCCTCGGCTCGCCCGCCAGCGTCCACGCGACGAGGCGCGGGACGTGCAGGTCGCCGACGAGCACCGCGTCGGGGTCGCCGAGCACGGCCCCCGCGACGTGCGCGGCGGTCCACGGCCCTATACCGGGAAGGGCGAGGAGCCGGCGCCGGGCCGCGGCCGGGCTCATCGACACGGCCTCCTCGAGCCGGTGCGCGTACGAGCACGCACGCCGGATCGTGTCGGCGCGGCGGCGCTCGATCCCGAAGCGGTGGAGCGCGTAGTACGGCAGGGAGGCCAGCAGCCGGGGGGACGGAGGGAGGCGCAGGCCGAGGGGGCCGGGGGCCGGCTCGCCGTGCGCCAGCACGAGGGCGCGGTAGGAGCGGTGCGCCTCCTCGCTCGTCACCTTCTGCTCCAGGACGGCGGGGACGAGCGTCTCGACGACCGCGCCCGACCGGCCGATGCGGAGCCCCCGCAGCCTGCGTTGCAGCCCCCTCACCGTGGGGTCCGCAGGGCAGAAGCGAGCCGGATCGTCGTGCAGCCCGAGGACCGCGGGCGCGTGGTCGAGCGCGTAGCGGGCCCCCGGCCCCCACGCCTCGACCTCGACGGACGTCACGGTGAGGGTGAACGCGGTCGTCGCCGGGCCGTCCGGCGTCCGCGTCGCCCGGCACGCGGCGCGGCGGGCGAGCCGGATCGTGGGGTCGCCCGGTCCGTGGCGCAACGGCCTCAGCGTGAGCAGGAGGTCGAGCGGCCCGGTGAGGGCGATGGTCCGCGACGACGACACGGCCTCAGCCTAGGCGACGGGTGCGACACTTCCGCGGACGCGACGAGGGGGGTGCCGGAGCACCACCCTCAGAGAACGCTTCCCGTCCTAAGAAGCCTTCGCGGTCACCTTTGCGGTAGGCGCGCTGTGGTTGCCGGCCTTGTCGTAGGCGACGAGGTAGTACCAGTACGCGGAGCCCTTCGCGACGGCAGTGTCGGTATATGACGTGCTCGTCGTGGTGGCGATCTGCGTGAACGTCCCGGTGCTCGACGTCGAGCGAAACACCTTGTAGCCCGCGAGACCGCTGCCCCCCGAGTCCGAGGACGCCTTCCACGTCAGGCTGATCTTGCCCCTGCCCCCGGACGCCTTCAGCGCCGTCGGAGTCGTCGGAGCGGTCGTGTCCCCGGAGCTCGTGCTCGCGAAGGCGACGTTGGACGGATCCGAGTCGCCTCCGGAACCGGACGACCGGACCCGGTAGAAGTAGGTCGTGCCGGCCGCGAGCCCGGTGTCCCTGTAGGTCACGACGTCGGCGGAGGTGGTCGCGATCTGCGTCCAGCCGGCGACCCCGTCGGGCGACCGTTCGACCTTGTACGCCGACTCGCCCGACACGTCCCCCCACAGGAGGTCGATCTGGCTCGTCGACCCCGCGACCGCGGTGGCCGTGAGGCCGCCGGGGATCGGAGGCGGGATCGGGATGGGCGTGGGAACCGGGGTCGGAAGCGGCGCCGGCGTGGGCGTGGGCGTCGGCGTCGGCGTAACCGAGCTGCCGCCGTACGAGACGTCCAGCCAGTAGGTACCGCTACCAGCAGCCGAGCTGACGCGGACCTTGTACGTGCCGGTCGCCGCCGGCAGAGCGCTCACGGTCTCCTGCCGCAGGTTGGCCGTGGCCGCGGAGTAGGCCAGCCGCTCCCCCGACGGACCCAGCAGCTCGAGGTTGAGGTCGGGAGACGTCGCACCGGCGGCGCGGTCGGCCGCGATCACTGTCGCAGCGATCGGAACGGACGCATCCGTGACCGCGAAGGCGTGGTCGACGGAGGCGCCGGAAGCGACGGTGCCCGCCGCGAACTCGTGCGTCGGCGCGCCGGGATGGGTTCCGGTCTGTGCCGACGCAACATCGACGGCGGCGTACGGGTCGAGCCGGCCTGCACCCGTCTCGTTGTCGAGGCCGGGAGCGGCCCAGTCGACCGCCGTCTGCATCATCAGATCCCTGACGGGGACGGACATCGAGCTGTCGATGACGCCGTCGGCGCAGTCGGCGCTGAGGTCGCCCGCCGCGCAGAGCGTGCCCGACGAAACGAGCGCCGGGTTCGCGTCCAGCATCAGCGCCGCCACGCCGGCCGCGAACGGTGAGGCCATGCTCGTTCCCGTGTTCACCTTGTACCCGTTGGTCGTGTTCGCATCCGCAGCCACGATGTCGACGCCGTAGGAGAGGATCTCGGGCTTGATCCGGCCGTCGAGCGTGGGCCCTCGCTTCGACAGCCACCAGAGGGCGAATCCCCAGCCGGAAGGCCCGCCGCCGACGGGGTCGGACATGTTGCCGATGCCGAACCCGTACTTGGCCGCTGCCGGGAAGCCGACGCTACCGGGCTCGGGCGAGCCGTTGCCCATCGAGGAGAACGTAGTCACGCCCGCGGCCGCAAGCCGGTTCACGAGGCGCGACGTCGTGTCGGTGCCGTCGGAGGCAATGCTGCCGTTGAGGCTCATGTTGACGATCTCGATGCCGTAGACGGATTTGTTGGCCAGTACCCACTCCAGCGACGCATCGAGCGCCGATACGGTCGTGCCGGAATTTCCGACCCTCACGGAGACGAGGCCCGCGCCGGGCGCTACGCCCGCCATCGCGGGGTTGCCGTCGCCCTCACCCGCCGCGATCGACGAGACGTGGGTGCCGTGGTCGTTCGAGTCGGTCATCCACCAGCCGTTCATGCAAGTCCCGGTGCTGCAGTCCGTTCCCCCGATCACCTTGCCGTTGTCGAGGTCCACGTGAGCGGTGTCGATCCCGC
>JALZEG010000165.1 GCA_030862185.1 Actinomycetota bacterium | reverse complement strand
GCCCCACAGTCGTCGGGGTCGCCGCGGTCGGTCACCTTGAAGGTGAGCTCGTCCGCGTCGCGGCCGGGCGCGGTGCGCGTGTAGGTGACGGTCGAGCCCGAGAGCGTCGCCGTGCCCATGGCCGGCTGCGTCACGATCTCGTAGGTCAGGTTCGCGTCCGCCGTCTCGACGTCGGATGCGAGTGTCGCGAGGTCGAGCTGGGCGCTCGTGGCGGCGGCGTCCACCGTCATGCCGCCGTCGTCCGCGGCAGGCCTGTCGTTGACCGGCGTCACGGTGACGGAGACGTTCGCCTCGGCGGAGTCGAGACGTCCGTCGGACGTCGCGAATCCGAAGGAGTCGGGGCCGTTGAAGTCGGCGCCGGGCCGGTACGTCACGGCCGCCCCGGTAAGCTCGAACGGCACCGACGCGATCGCCGCTCCTCCGTCGCGCAGCGTGCCGTCCGCGGGCAGCGAAGTGATCTCGTAGACGAGCGCGTCGCCGTCGGGATCGTCGCCGTCGAGGTCGATCGAAACCGCCGTGTCCTCGGGGGTGGTGGCCGTGTCGTCGGCCGCGGTCGGCGCGGCGTTCCCGAAGGTGATCGCGATGGTCGCCGGCGCGCTCGTCAGCGCTGCCGCGCACGACCCCGGGGTCGCGGCGCCGCAGCCGTCGGGGTCGCCCCGGTCGGTGACCTCGAACGTCAGCTCGTCGGCATCGCGGCCGGGTGCCGTGCGCACGTACTCCAGCGTCGTCCCCGTCAGCGTCGCGGTCCCGTGTGCGGGCCCCGACACGACGTCGTAGCTCAGGTTCGCGTCGGAGGTCTCCGCGTCGTCGACGAGGGTCGCCAGGTCCACGGATCCGGTGACGGAGCCGCCGGCGACGGGGATGGTTCCGTCGGTCGCCGCCGGCCGGTCGTTCACCGGCGTGACGTCCACGTCGATCCGCGCGGCCGGCGACGAGGCCTCGCCGTCGGACGCCCTGAACTCGAAGGAGTCGTCGCCGCTGTACCCCGCGTCGGGGACGTAGACGACGCGCGTGCCGGGGAGCGCCGCCGGAACGGTCGTCAGCCGCGGCCCCGTCGCGTCCGGACCCGCGTGCAGCGAACCGTGCAACGGGAGCGAGGTCACGGAGAACGTCAGGTCGTCGCCGTCGGCGTCGGTGCCCGCGAGGACGATCGTCACCGCCGTGTCCTCGGGCGTCGTCGCGCCGTCCAGCGTGGCGGCCGGAGTCGCGTTGTCGAACGACACCGTGACGCCGGCGACGTTGCTGTCGAGTGGCATCGTGCACGTGCCCGGAACCGGGAGCCCGCAGCCGTCGGGGTCGCCCCGGTCGGTCACCTTGAACGTGAACGAGTCGTCGTCGCGACCCGCGGCGGTGCGCGCGTACGTGACGACGGAGCCGGCCAGCGTGGCGGTGCCGCCCGCGGGCTGCGTCACTATCTCGTAGGTCAGGTTCGCGTCGGAGGTCTCGCCGTCGGACGCGAGCGACGCGAGGTCGAGCTGCCCCGAGGTCTGGTCGCCCGCGACGGTCAGAGATCCCGCCGCGGCCGCGGGGGCGTCGTTGACGGGGACGACCGACAGGGTGACCTCCGCCGGCGCAGACGCGGTCTCTCCGTCGAAGGTCTCGAAGTCGAAGTCGTCGGGCCCGCTGTAGCCCGCTGCGGGGACGTAGGTGACGCTGGAGCCGTTCAACGCGGAGGGGAGCGACGAGATCGGCGAGCCCGAGGCGTCGCCTCCCTCGTAGAGCAGACCGTGCGCCGGCAGCGACGTCACCCGGTACGTGAGAATGCCGCCGTCGGGGTCGGCTCCGGCGAGCGTCAGCGTCTTCGGCGTGTCCTCGTCGGTGGACGCGCTCTGCGGGCTCGCCGTGGGCGGGGAGTTGCCGACGACGACGGAGTCGGTCCGTGCCGCCGAGTCGGAGTGGCCGTCGTTCGCGGTGATCGTCACCTCGATGACGTCTCCCGCGACCCCTCCGCTCACGGCGAAGGTGTCCGACGTGGCCCCCGACGTGGTCGTCTGCAGGGTGTCGGTCGAGGCCCCGCGCGTCCGCTTCCAGACGTAGGTGTACGTGAGGTCGTCGCCGTCGGCGTCCGCAGGCGAGACCGCGGTGGCCGTCAGCGTGCCGGAGGTGCCGAGGCTCTGTGGCGACAGCGACGCGGAGCCCAGGGTCGGAGCTGAGTTCGTCAGGGTGACCGTCACGGTCGCGGGCGCCGAGCTCTCGGCGCCGTCGTTCGCGCGGAACTGGAAGGTGTCGGTCCCGACGAAGTCGCCCGAGGGGACGTACGTCGCGATGCTGCCGGAGATCGTCACGATGCCGCGGCTCGCGCCTCCGTCGGCGCCTTCGAGCGCGAACGTCAGCGCGTCGCCGTCGGGGTCGGATCCGCTCAGCGCGATCGTCTTGCCCGCGCTCCTGTGCGGGACGTCCGCGCTGCGCGCGGTGGCGCTCGGCGTCCCGTTCGTCACGGTGACGGTGACGGTCGCCGGCGCCGACGTCACGGCGCCGTCGTTCGCGCGGTACTGGAACGTGTCGGTCCCGACGAAGCTCCCGGAGGGGACGTACGTCGCGATGTTGCCGGAGATCGTGACGGTGCCGTGAGCCGAGCCGCCGTTGGCCGACGGCAGCTCGAACGTGACGGGGTCGCCGTCGGAGTCCGTGGCCGTGAGGACGACGTCGGTCCCGCTCACGCTGCGGTGCGCGACGGTGGCCGTCTTGTCGGCGGCCACGGGGGCCGCGTTGACGAGCGTCCCGTTCACCGACACCGGCGCGGCCGCACCGTCGTTGGCCGTGTTCGTGTCGCCTAGGTCGCTGAACACGGTCGCGCGGTTGACGATCGTGCGGCCGGCCGCCGTCGGCAGCGCCTTCGCCGTGATCGTGGCAGTGGCGGTGTTCGAGCCGGCGGTCGCGGAGACCGTCCCGAGGACGCACGTGACCTCGCGATCGGTGACGTCGCAGTACGGCGGCGTCGAGGTGTTGCTGGGCCCCGGGCTCGTCGTGATCGAGGCCGGATCGACGTACACCGGCAGCGTGTCGACGATCGTGACGTTCGTGGCCGGGTTGGGCCCGTTGTTCGTAACCCTCAAGATGTAGTCGAAGCTCGTCCCCACGGCGACGGACGAGACCGACGCGGTCTTCGTCAGTGCGAGGTCGGTCGGCGCCACCGTCGCGGTGAGGTCCTCTGTCGAGTTGTCGAAGACCGCGACCTCCGACGTCCCCTGGTTCTGGTCGGGGCATCCCGCCACGTTCGACGGTTTCAGGATCGAGCAGACGGTCGCGCGGTTCGTCACGACGGACGCCGTTCCGGTCGCGACCGCGACGCCGATCGTGAGGGTCGGTGCGGTGGTGTTCGCTGCCAGGTCCGAGCCCGCGTCACACGTGACGGTCTGGCCGCTGCTCCCGCAGGTCCACCCGGTCCCCGATGCCGACGAGAACGTCAGCCCCGAGGGAAGCGTGTCGACCACGCGCGGCGTCGCGGCCTGGTTCGGCCCCCTGTTGCCCACGACGATCGAGTAGCTGCCGCTCCCGCCTCGGCCGAAGCTGCCGGCGTGCGACTTCTCGATCCAGAGGTCCGCCTCGCCGACGCGCACGACGTCGAGGACGTCGACGTTGTTCGGGTCGTTCGGGTCGTTGTCGATCGCTCCGGTCGCGGTCGTCCGGTTCGTGCTGCGCGCCGGCGCGTCGGGGGCGACCTCCACCACGAGCGTGATCGGGGGAGCCGCCTCCAGCGCGGCGAGGTTGTCGGGGCGGGTGCACGTGACCGTCTGGCCGGACGCGCCGCAGGTCCATCCGTCGCCGGTCGCGGAGACGTACGTGAGTCCCTGCGGCAGCACGTCGGTCACCGTCACCGGTCCGACGACCGTGCCCGGTCCGTCGTTGCGGGCCCTGAGCGTGTAGGTCTCCTGGGTCCCCGGCGTCATCACGTCGTCGCGCGTCTTCGTGAGGACGAGGTCGGCCTCGCCGGGGTCCGCGACCGTGGTCGCGTCCGTCGCCGTGTTGTTGCCCGCGGAGGGGTCGTTCAACGTCGCGGTGGTCGCCTGGGTGACCGACGCGGAGTTCGTCAAAGATGCCGCGGCCCCTGCGGTGACGTCGACGGTGAGGTCGACGAAGGAGGAGGCGCCCGCGGCCAGCCCCGCGCGGCTGAGCGTCACGGTCTGCGACGACGCGCTGCAGCCCGAGCAGGTCCAGCCCGTTCCGGAGAACGACCGGTAGGTGAGGCCCGGTGGCAGCGTGTCGGTGACGGTGATCGCTCCCGACATCGCGGGTCCCGCGTTGCTCACCGTCAGCCGGTACGTGCCGGTCCCGCCGCGCACGAAGGCGCCGGTGTGGCTCTTCGTCAGCGACAGGTCGGCGGAGTCCGCCGCGGTGAAAGGCACCGCGTTCACGCCGGTGCCGAAGTCGGCGTTGTAGTGAAAGCTGCTCCCCGAGAAGTCGTAGACGAGCCCCGACAGCGTCCCGCTGCCGACGCCCACGACCTTGACGGTGTACTCGGTCTTGATCGGGTTGCCTCCGGCCTTCCCGCCGGAGAACCTGGTCGGGCCGATGCAGCTGCGGTAGGTGGGGCTCGTCGTGACGGCGTCCCACCCACAGGCGTCGGCGTACACTCGGTCGTTGCGAGCTCCCGCGGGGGCCGCGTACGTCGTCTTGATGTCCTGGATCTCGAAGATCGAGTCCGGGAAGTTCACGAACGTCTCGAGCTGCTCGTAGCCCTGCGTCGCGGTCTTAGACGTCAGCGTGAACCGGTACGTCTGGCCGCGGTAGACGGTGCAGCTGCCGCCCGCGCAGGCCGCGCTCGAGATACCGATGACGGAGTTGCGGCTCTGCGACACGAGCTTCTC
>JALZEG010000111.1 GCA_030862185.1 Actinomycetota bacterium | reverse complement strand
CCCGTGGCGGCGACCGTCTCCGCCGGTGCCGCCGCGGGCACGAAGTCGGGCTCCCCGGGTCGCTGCGCGCCCTGCTCGAGCGGGGGCGGCGGGAGCACCGTCGCCATCCAGTCCGACAGCCGCTCCTTCTCGTGGGTCAGCTCGCGGATGTCGTACTCGGCGTACTCGAACTCGCGGCTCCAGAAGAGCGCGTCGTAGGGGCACACCTCGACGCAGATCCCGCAGTACATGCACAGCGCGTAGTCGATCGCGAAGCGGTCGAGAACGTTGCGCTTGCGCTTGCGGCCCCCCTCGCGCTTCGGCGGGAGCTCCTCCTTGTGCGAGTCGATGTAGATGCACCAGTCGGGGCACTCGCGCGCGCACAGCATGCAGACGGTGCAGTTCTCCTCCTTGAGCGCGATGACGCCGCGCGTGCGCGGAGGCAGGTCCTGCTTCTCGTCCGGGTACTCGATGACGGTGTTGTGCTTGAAGAGGTGCTTGAGCGTGACGCGCATGCCCTTGAGGAGGCCGAGGCCGAAGCCGGGCCGCCGCGCCTGCTTCAGGCTGCCGAGCGAGGACGGGTGCTCGTGGTGCAGGGGCTCGCTCGTCGTCCGGTGCTCGTCGATAGCCATTCCTCTCCTAGCTGATCGACTCGGGGGCGTAGAGGACCCAGGCGCCGACCGCGAGGATCAGCACCAGCCCTGCCGGGATGAGGAACTTCCAGGCGAACTTCTGGAGCTGGTCCTCGCGGGCCCGCGGGAACGTCGGGCGGATCCACAGGAACAGGAAGATCATGAAGAACGTCTTGCCGAGGAACCACACGATGCCCGGGATCGCCTCGAGCGGCTCCCACGGCACGATCGGCTTGTAACCGCCGAGGAAGATCGTTGCGGCGATCCCGGCAAACGCGACCATGTGCCCCATCTCCGCGAACATGTGGGCGAAGATGTAGCGCATCCCCGAGTACTCCGTGAACGGGCCCGTGATGATCTCCGACTCCGCGACCGGCATGTCGAACGGGACCCTCGTCATCTCCGCGACGGACCCGACCGTGAACAGCAGGAACGCCACCAGGCCGATGCCCGGGGGCCATATCGCGAACGGCCAGTCCTGCGCCTCCACGATCGAGATGATCGAGAGCGACCCCGCGAGCATCGCGACCGCCGCCGCCGCAAGGACGATCGGGAGCTCGTACGCGATCAGCTGGGCCGCGGCGCGCAGCGCTCCGATCAGCGCGTACTTGTTCGCCGACGACCATCCCGCCATCAAGACGCCGATCGTCGAGACGGAGCCGACGGCGAGCAGGTAGAAGAGGCCGACGTCGAGGTCCTCGACGATGAGGCTGCGATCCATCGGTATGACGAGGTAGACCATCACGACCGGGACGAAGATGGCCGCCGGCGCCAGCGAGAACACGGGCTTGTCCGCGGCCTTCGGGATGATGTCCTCCTTGTAGAGGAACTTCAGCCCGTCGGCCAGCGTCGTGGCCCATCCGTGGAAGCCGCCCGGGTACATCGGGCCGAGGCGGTGCTGGAGGTGCGCCATCACCTTGTGCTCCGCGTAGCCCCCGGCGAGGGCGGCGACCGGGACGATCGTGAGGATCGCCAGCAGCTTGACTGCGAGGATCTGCCACTCGGTGAGCGTTATCTCGATCACCGGTCGATGTCCCCCAGCACGAAGAAGAAGGACCCGAGGATCGCGATCATGTCGGCCACGAACGTGTTGCGGAGCACGTGCGGCAGCGCCGAGACGTTCGAGAACGACGGCGTGCGGATCTTGAGGCGGTAGGGCTTGCGGTCGCCGTTGGAGACGAGGTACATGCCGAGCTCGCCGAGCGAGTTCTCGCACCGCACGTAGACCTCGCCCTTCGGGGCCTGGATCACGCGCGGGACCTTGCCCATGACCGGGCCGGGGGGAAGCCCCTCGACCGCCTGCTCGATGATCCGCGCCGACTCGGCGACCTCGTGCAGGAGCACCCAGAAGCGGTCGAAGCAGTCGCCGTTCGGCGCGGAGATCACGTCGAAGTCGAAGTCGTCGTAGCTCGAGTACGGCTCGTCCTTGCGGACGTCGAAGTGGATGTCGGAGCCGCGGGCGATCGGGCCGGACACGCCGTAGCGGTACGCGACCTCCTTCTCGAGCACGCCGACGCCGACCGTGCGCTGCTTGAAGATCTCGTTGCCGATCAGGAGGTTCTCGTAGTCGGGAAGCCGCTCGATCACCTGGCGGACGCCCTTCATCAGCTGGGCGAAGAACCCGCGGGGCATGTCCTCCTTGAGGCCGCCCGGCCGGATGAACCCGAAGTGCAGCCGGCCGCCGGTCGCCATCTCCATCGCGAACTGGATGTCCTCGCGTTCGCGGAACGCGTAGAACGTCGGCGTGATCGCGCCGAGCTCGGCGCCGAACGACGCGAAGAACATCAGGTGGTTCAGGATCCGGTTGGTCTCGCACATGATCACGCGCAGGTACTGCGCCCGCTGCGGCACCTCGATCTCCATCAGCTTCTCGACCGCCAGCGCGAGCGGGAGCTCGTTCTGGATGTTGCTCAACCAGTCCATCCGCGACACGAGGTTCGTGATCTGGCGGTAGTCGCGGACCTCGACGAGCTTCTCGTAGCCGCGGTGCATGTAGCCGATGACCGGCTCGGCGTCGACGAGCACCTCTCCGTCGATCGTCGCGAGCAGACGGAAGACGCCGTGGGTCGCGGGGTGCTGCGGCCCGACGTTGAGGATCATCTCCTCGGTCGCGAGCCTGCCGCTGCCGACGTCCTCGACGACCTGGGAGACCTGACGGACGTCCTGCTCGGTGGAAGTCATGGCGTCACCTGCCTCCCGCCGCCGCTTCCTCGGGGTCCTTCGCGCCCGGCCAGTCCTTGACCACGCGTGTGTTGAGCCGGAACGACTTGAGCAGCGGGCGCCCCTCGAAGTCCTCCGGCAGGTAGAGGTTGACGAGCCGCGGGTGACCTTCGAAGACGACGCCGAACATCTCGTGCGTCTCGCGCTCGTGCCAGCTCGCGCCGGCATAGATCGACGTGATCGACGGGCACACGGGGTGCTCCGGGTCGACCGGGACGTGGACGTTGCAGTGGACGACGAAGTCCGGAGAGTAGACGTGGACGAGGACCTGGAGGCCGCGCTTGCCTTCGTGCTCCGTCTTTCCCTCCTCCGCCCCTTTGTCCTCCTCCGTACCGCCGAACTCGGACCAGTCGATCGCCGACAGGAACGTGAGGAACTTGCACTCGAGCCCCGGCGTCTCGGCCAGAGCAGTCATCACGGGGACGAGCTGGCCGGGGCTGCAGGTCACGTCGACGTGGCCGTGCTTGACGTCGATCCGGTCGGCGCGGTCGCCGAGGGCCTGACGCACGCGGGCGAGGGCCTCCTCGGAGCCGATCGGCTGCGGCCGCGCGGAGGGCCCGAAGCGCTGCTCGGGCAGGGCGGCACCGCGCCCGACGTCAGGTCTCGCCAACCTAGATCCCACCCGCCAGGCCCGGCTCCGGGATGTGCGGGATCTCCTGCGTGTGCCCCTTCCACTTCTCGCGCACGTCCTCCTGCGAGATCAGCTGCTGGAGACGGATGACGCCCTGCAGCAGCGCCTCGGGGCGCGGCGGGCAGCCGGGTACGTAGACGTCGACCGGGATGATCTGGTCGACGCCCTTGGTGACCGAGTAGGAGTCCCAGTACGGGCCCCCGCAGTTCGCGCACGAGCCCATCGAGATCACGTACTTGGGCTCGGGCATCTGGTCGTAGATCCGCTTGATCGGCGCCGCCATCTTGTCCGTCACGGTGCCGGCGACGACCATGAGGTCGGCCTGGCGCGGCGACGCCGGGAACGGGATCACGCCGAAGCGGATGATGTCGAACTTGCTCGCGATCGCGGCCCCCATCTCGATTCCGCAGCAGGCGAGGCCGAACTGGAGCATCCACAGCGAGTACCGGCGGCTCCAGTTCAGGAGCCACGACACCGGCCCCGGCAGGGCCACCTTCTCGATCACAGCCATTCGAGCACCTTCTTCTTGATGGCGTAGAGGAGCGCGAAGGCCAGGATCGCGATGAAGATCAGCATCTCTATGAAGGCCTGGGTGCCGAGCCGCTCGAACACGACGGCCCAGGGGAACAGGAAGACGGCCTCGACGTCGAAGATCACGAAGAGCAGCGCGAAGACGTAGTAGCGGACGTTCGCCTGGCTCCATCCGGTCCCGATCGGGTCGATCCCGGACTCGTAGGTCGTGTACTTCTCCGGATGGGGGACGTTGGGCCTGACGAGCCGGGCCAGGGCGAGCGTGCCGAACACCAGGACCATGCCGACGACGGCGAAGATCCCGATGGTGAAGTACTGACCGAAGTAGCCGTCGGGCACGCGGGCTTCTCCTCCTCGGTTCGGCGCCGCTCGCCGAGGCGACCGGCGCCAATGGAACGCGCGTCGAAAAACCGCGAATGTCCTGGTAGGTACGGCGAAAAACTAACACGCAGCACCACGCGCTCAGGCGCTTGCGCGTTCGTTCGTGAAGGCATCTCACGGCGTCGAACGGGCGCCCTCCGACGCGTGCGTATGCTCGCGGCGCGCCTGTCTTCCTTCGGAAATTTCTGAAAGAAAGAGAGGGGGCCGAAAGGGGGCTACGGGAGGACCTCGAAGGTCGCCGTGACCTCGGCGGGCGACGTCATGTGGAGTTCGCACGGGTCGGTCCCCGAGCAGGCTCCGCCCCACCCCGTGAACGTGTAGAGGTCGTCGGGCTCCGCCGCCAGGACGACCGCCTCACCGGGCGAGTACGTCTCGGCGCAGTCGGTCCCGCAGTCGATCCCCGCGGGCGTCGAGGTCACGGTCCCTGCGCCCTCGACGGTCACCGTCAGCTCCGTCACCGGATAACCGTCGTTGCGGATCACGCGCTCGTCTGCCCCCGGCCAGTTCCGGTAGAC
>JALZEG010000088.1 GCA_030862185.1 Actinomycetota bacterium | reverse complement strand
GCCGTGGCTCGGCCTTGCGTGGGCCGCCGCGCTGATCGCCACGGTCGCGCTGCTGCTGTTCGCCTCGATGGGGGGCGACGATGCGCCGCCCGACCGGGGCCGCGACCGCGCCGAGGCGGGGGAGAGGGACGCTCCGGCCGCGCGCGAGGAGGCTCCCGTCGGAGAGCTCGAGACGTACCAGGACCCCGAGGCGGGGTACCGCGTCTCGTATCCGGCAGGCTGGATGGTCGAGCCGCTCGGCGACACGCGCACCGACTTCCGCGACCCCGCCACCGGCGCCTACCTGCGGATGGACTGGACCGCGACGCCGGGAGACGACCCGGTCGCGGCGTGGGAGGCGCAGTCGGAGAGCTTCGGAGCGCGGCACGAGGCATACCGCGAGATCCGCATCGAAGCGACGACGTTCCAGGGATTTCCCGCGGCGGAGTGGGAGTACACGTACGCCGACGGGGGGGCCGAGCTGCGCGCGATCAACCTCGGCGTGGTGACGGACGCCTACGGCTACGCGCTGAACTTCCAGACGCCGGCGGAGGACTGGAAGGAGTCGCAGGCGCTGTTCGAGGCGATAAAGGAGTCGTTCGTCCCGGCCCCCTAGGTTGTGCGGCCGCTTTAGGCTCGTCCGATGGCGACCGGCGGTGACGGATCGATGATGGACAAGGCGCGCGAGCGCATGCGGCGCAACCGCCTCCCCGAGCGCGGCGCCGGGGGGTCCAAGCCCGTGCCCCCGCGCGGTGGGCCGGGCCAGGCTCCCGACCAGCAGCGGTGGGTGACCGTCGCGTGGATCGTGGGCACGCTCGTCCTCATCATGCTCTTCCAGACCGTCTTCGCCCCCCGCACCCGCGACGTCCCGTTCTCGCGGCTCTTCGAGCTCGCGGAAGACGGCCGCATCACCGAGGCCAGCGTGTCGGAGAGCTCCGTCAGCGGGACGTTGAAGGAGGGGGACGACGAGACCCAGTTCACGTCGACGATCCCGCCGAACTTCGAGGCGAAGGCGATCGTGGACCGGCTCGACAAGAACGAGGTCGTGGTCTCGGGACAGCAGCCGAGCCCGTGGACCGCGTTCTTCTTCGCCTGGATCTTCCCGTTCGCATTGATCGGCGGCCTCTACTTCCTGTTCATGCGCAGGCTCCGCCGCCAGATGGGCGGCGCCGGCGGGCCGCTGTCGCTCGGCAAGAACAAGGCGAAGCTCTACGACCGCACCGACCTCAAGACGACGTTCGACGACGTCGCGGGGGTCGACGAGGTCGAGGCGGAGCTCGTCGAGCTCGTCGACTACCTCAAGCGGCCCGACAAGTACGAGAAGATCGGAGCGCGCATCCCGAAGGGAGTGCTGCTCGTCGGCCCGCCCGGCACCGGCAAGACGCTGCTGGCGCGCGCCGTCGCCGGTGAGGCGGGCGTCCCGTTCTTCTACATCTCCGCGTCGGAGTTCATCGAGATGTTCGTCGGGCTCGGCGCGGCCCGCGTGCGCGACCTCTTCGAGCAGGCGCGCGGGCGGGCCCCCGCGATCATCTTCATCGACGAGATCGACGCGATCGGGCAGTCGCGCTCGGGTGCCGCCGGGAACCAGCTCGGCGCCCACCAGGAGCAGGAGCAGACACTCCAGCAGCTCCTCACCGAGATGGACGGGTTCGAGCCCAACAGCGGGGTGATCATCGTCGCCGCGTCCAACCGGCCCGAGGTGTTGGACCAGGCCCTTCTGCGTCCGGGGCGGTTCGACCGGCAGATCCAGGTGAACCTGCCCGATATCGGGGGCCGGCGCGAGATCCTCGAGATCCACGCGAAGCGGGTCCGGCTGGCCCCCGACGGCGACCTGCGCACGCTGGCGCGGCGCACGCCGGGCTTCTCGGGGGCGCAGCTCGCGAACGTGATCAACGAGGGTGCGCTGCTCGCGGCGCGGCGGGGGCACGACGTCGTCGGGATGCGCGACCTGGAGGAGGCCGTCGACCGCGTCGTCGCGGGCCTGGAGCGGCGGTCGCAGGTGCTTACCGACAACGAGCGGAGGCTGGTCGCGTACCACGAGCTCGGCCACGCCCTCGTCGCGCGCTTCGTCGAGCACGCCGACCCGGTGCACCGCGTGTCGATCATCCCGCGGGGGATCGGCGCGCTCGGCTACACGCAGCAGCTTCCCGAGGAGGAGCGGTACCTGATGTCGGAGCCGGAGCTGCGCGACCGCGTCGCGGTGCTGCTCGGCGGACGCAGCGCGGAGGAGATCGTCTTCGGCTACGCGACCACCGGAGCCGGCGACGACCTCAAGAAGGCGACCGAGATCGCGCGCCGGATGGTCATGGAGTTCGGGATGTCGGAGAAGGTTGGCCCGGTGAACCTGGCCGGCGACGGCGCCCGGTTCCTGTCACCGGCGTTCCGGCGGACCGAGGAGGTATCCGAGGAGACCGAGGTAGCGATCGACCGCGAGGTCAAGGCGATCCTCCAGGAGGGGCAGGCGAAGGCCCGCGCGATCCTGTCGGAGCACCGGCACGACCTGGACGTGCTGGCGGAGGTACTGCTGGAGAAGGAAAGCCTGGACCGCCGGGACCTCGACACCCACTTCTCGCCGACCAAGCCCGTGGACGTGCGCGGCGAGCGGAAACCGACGGCGAAGCTCGACGGCCCCCGCCACCCCCTGCCCTAGCGCGGGAATCCTCCGGCTCCGGACGAAGTTGACTACGTAGCACTCAACTTTCATACTAGCTACAGAGTCATCCCCGCCGGAGGAACGCATGGACCAGGACAAGCTCACCGTCAAGACCCAGCAGGCCCTCGTCGCGGCCCAGAAGCTCGCCGCCGACGCGAACCACCAGCAGGTCGCTCCCGCCCACGTGATGGCGGCCCTGCTCGCCGACCCCGAGGGCCTCGTCTATCCGCTGCTCCACAAGCTCGGCGTCTCGCCGCGCTCGCTCGCGGCGCGCCTCGAGGCCGCGCTCGACCGGCTCCCGAAGGTCTACGGCGGGTCGCAGCCGTACCTCTCGCAGGAGGTCATGACTCTTGTCGACCGCGCCCAGGAGGAGGCCGGCGCTCTCGGCGACGCGTACGTCTCGACCGAGCACGTCCTCCTCGCGTTCCTGGAGTCGCGCGACGACGCGGGCCGTGCGCTGACGGAGGCCGGGGTCGACCGCGCCGCCGTCCTGGACGCGCTCAAGGAGATCCGCGGCTCCCAGCGTGTCACCGACCAGAACCCCGAGGACAAGTACCAGGCGCTCGAGCGCTTCGGGCGCGACCTGACCGACGCGGCGCGGCGAGGCAAGCTCGACCCGGTCATCGGCCGTGACGACGAGATCCGGCGCGTGATCCAGGTCCTCTCGCGGCGCACGAAGAACAACCCCGTGCTGATCGGCGAGCCCGGCGTCGGCAAGACGGCGATCGTCGAGGGTCTCGCGAACCGGATCGTCGCCGGCGACGTGCCGGAGTCGCTGAAGAACAAGCGGCTGATCGCGCTCGATATCGGCTCGATGGTGGCCGGCTCGAAGTACCGCGGCGAGTTCGAGGAGCGGCTCAAGGCCGTGCTCAAGGAGATCGCCGACTCCGAGGGAGAGGTCATCACTTTCGTCGACGAGCTGCACACGGTGGTCGGAGCGGGCGCGGCCGAGGGCGCCGTCGACGCGGGCAACATGATCAAGCCGATGCTCGCGCGCGGCGAGCTCCGCATGGTCGGCGCCACGACGCTCGACGAGTACCGCAAGCACGTCGAGAAGGACCCGGCGCTCGAGCGCCGCTTCCAGCCGGTGCTAATCGGCGAGCCCAGCGTCCCCGACACGATCGCGATCCTGCGGGGGCTCAAGGAGCGCTACGAGGTCCACCACGGCGTGCGGATCCAGGACGCCGCGCTGGTCGCGGCCGCCGTGCTCTCCGATCGCTACGTCACCGGCCGCTTTCTGCCGGACAAGGCGATCGACCTCGTCGACGAGTCCGCGTCGCGGCTGCGCATCGAGATCGACTCGATGCCGACGGAGATCGACGTCCTCGACCGGCGCGCGAAGCAGCTCGAGATCGAGAAGGCCGCGATGAGCAAGGAGACCGACGACGCATCGCGTCAGCGCCTGGCGCGCATCGAGGAAGAGCTCGCGTCCCTCCACGACGAGATGGACGGGATGAAGGCGCACTGGAGCCAGGAGAAGGTCGCGATCGACCGCATCCGCGCGCTGAAGGCCGAGATCGAGCAGGTGCGCGGCGAGGCCGAGCGGGCCGAGCGCGACGGCGACCTCGGTCGCGCCGCGGAGCTCCGCTACGGCCGGCTCGTCGAGCTCGAGAAGCAGCTCGCCGAGTCGAACGAGGGCCTCGCGCAGCTCCAGACCGACCGCAAGTTCCTCAAGGAGGAGGTCGACGAGGAGGACATCGCCGAGGTCGTGTCGCGCTGGACCGGCGTCCCCGTAACCAAGCTGATGGAAGGCGAGGTCGCCAAGCTCGTGGCGATGGAGGACAACCTCCACGCGCGGGTCGTCGGCCAGGACGAGGCGGTGTCCGCGGTGTCGAACGCAATCCGGCGGGCGCGCTCCGGTCTGGGCGATCCGAACCGTCCCGTCGGCTCGTTCATCTTCCTCGGACCGACCGGCGTCGGGAAGACCGAGCTCGCCCGCGCGCTCGCGGAGTTCCTCTTCGACGACGAGCGGGCGATGGTCCGCCTCGACATGAGCGAGTACATGGAGAAGCAC
>JALZEG010000046.1 GCA_030862185.1 Actinomycetota bacterium | reverse complement strand
TCGCCGAATGGCGGGACGCGGCCCCCCTCGCGCGCGGGATGGACCTCGTCGTCAACGCGACGCCGGTGGGGTCGGGCGGCGAGGACGTGCTCCCGGAGGCGCGCTTCCGCCGCGGTCAGTTGGTCGTCGACCTGATCTACGTCCCGCCGTCGACGCCGCTGGTCGACGCCGCGCGTGCCGCGGGGGCGGAGGCGTGGGGCGGGCTCGGGATGCTCGTCCGCCAGGCCGCGGCCTCGTTCACGATCTGGACCGGCCAGGCCGCGCCGCTCGAGGCCATGTCGGCCGCCGCAGTTCACGCGATCGGGGGCCACGCCCGCAACGGTTGACGCGGCTACGCATCGTCTTGCGGCTCGTAACCGGGAAGGAGCGCCAGCGTCGCCGGCTTGCACACCAGGAGGCCGGGCGAGGACTCCAGCAGCTCCGCCCGCGGGGCGCCGGCCCCCTCGGTGCGCGCCAGCTCCCGCGCGACGAGGACGTGGCAATCGCCTTCGTCAGAGGCCGCGCTGCCCTCGTCGAGGGCGCGCTCGAGCGCGGCGGCGGCGTCGCCGGCGCGTCCGTCGTAGCGGTGCGCGACCGACAACATCCCCCACAGCATCGGGTAGGTCTCGTCATACTCCGGGAGCTCCTCCATCACGGGGATCATCTCCTCCAGGACGTTCACGGCCTCGGCGGGGCGATTCAGTCGCACGAGCGCTTCGGCCGTCCACACGCGTGCGGTGGGGCTGTAGCGGTCGAACCGGAGGAGCCGCCGTAGCTGCACGAGCGCGTCCTCCCGGGCCGCAGGATCGAGCACCGACCAGCGGTGCAGATTCTCGGCGTAGCTCGCCATGCCCTGGACGTCCGGGAGGTGGTCGAGGTACGCGAACGCGTCCTTCATGCGCGTGATCTCGTCGGACCCGCCGGAGCCCGAGCGCAGCGCCGCGGTCCCGAGCATCGATCCGTAGAGATGGCGGTAGTGCTCCGTGCCGTCCTGAGCTACCTCTCCGAGCTGTTCCAGGGCCGCGGCCTCGTCGCCGGAGTCGAACCTCTCGGTGGCCGAGTGCACGCGGGCGTCGTCTGCCACGAACTTCACCGCCCACCACGCCGCCGGGGCCGCGAGCCCGACGACGATCGCGGTCCCGAGCGCGAGCCGCGGGAGCGTCGGCGGAGACGTCTCCCGCGGTGGCTCCCGGGGGATGGTCCCCGCGCCGATCCCCGCGAGGCACACCCACAGGGAGAACGGCAGCACGATCATGTCGATGCTTACGAAGGATTGAGTGAAGTACGCGGCCACTCCTGCCGCAAAGCCGTGCGTCAGCGGCGAGCGGCGCGGGTCCAGCGCCCGCCGGATGCTCCAGAGGAGGACTCCCGCGAACCCGGCCACTCCGAGGAGACCGCGGTTCGCGAACAGCGCTAGGGGCACCGAGTGTGGAGTGTCCGCGACGAAGCGGTCGTGCTCGAGCGCGTCCTCGGGGTTGCGGTACCGCACGCCCTCGATCGCGAAGACATCCGGGCCGTGCCCCCATAGCGGCGATGCCGCGCCCATCGCGGCGGCCTCGCGCCACCACAGACCACGCGCCCGCACGGTCCCCGGCACCGCGGGATGGAACGGGCTTACGAGCGAGAACAGGACCAGCCCGACGCCTGCCGCCGCAACCGCTGCGGAGAGCACCCATCCTGCGGTCCGCAGACGCGGCCGGCGAAGACCCAGCTCGGCACCGGCGTAGAACGCGATGCCGGCCCCGGCCGCAAGCCATCCTCCCTGCGAGAACGACAGCACGATCCCGAGCCCGACGAGCAGGGAGGCGGCGGCCGCCGCGATTCGGGCCCGCCCCTGGGAGGACGACCACAAGGCGAGCGCAACCGGGAGCGCGATCGCGAGGAAGCCGCCGACGAAGTTCGAGTGCCCGATGGTCGAGGGGGCGTATTCGACGTAGAGGCCGCCGAACGGATCGACGCCCAGCGACTGCAGCGTCCCGAAGAGCGCCACGCCCGCCGCGGCCGCGGCAAACGTCCACGCGAGGTGCCGGAGGCTCGGCGCGAACGCGTCCGCGAGCAGGACCCCCGCCACGACGACGACGAGCGTAGGGAGGAGCCCCTCGTACCTGCCGTAGGCGCCCCACAGGCTCCAGGAACGATAGTCGCCGGCAATCCAGGCGACGACGGCGGGGACGGCGACGAACGCTGCGGGCAGAGCGAGGATGGCCAGCCGGCGAGACGGACTCCCGAGGACGGCCTCGGCCGCGCGCAACGCCGCGGCGGCGGCCGTTCCCGCCGTCAGCAAGGCGAGTTTCGGGACGGCGAAGGGCTGGTTGGTCACGTCCCAGGCGACCACCAGCGGTACCCCCGCCACCATCCCGAGAAGAACGATCCGGCGGACGGTCCCCAGGCGCTCTGCCAGCCGGACGGTGCTCAAGGCCACGACGGCCGAGGCCGATCAGGAAAGGGGAGGCAATCGGTCATGGGAGCTGCCGACGTGGATCTGGCAACGAAGAGCTGGTGCATGAGGCCGAAGGCTAAGACATGCGCGGGTTCCACCACCGTCGGCTTGCCGCTCGTCGCGGGGAACCCGTCGTGGCGCTGAACGACCTCGCGGTCACGTTCGCCGTTGCGGCCGTTGCCGCGGGAGTCACCTGGGGGCTCACGCCATTCGCAGCGCGCCTCGCGGGGATCCTCGACATGCAGGACCGTCCCGCCGAGAGAAAGCTCCACGAGTCGCTGATCCCCTACCTGGGGGGCCTCGCGATCCTGGGTGGGTGGTTCGTCGTCTTCCTGACGCCCGGCACGCTCGGCGAGTCCGTGACGCTCGTAGCCGCCATGGGTGCTCTCGTCGTGGTCGGGTTCGTCGACGACCGTCACGACATCAGCCCGCACCTGCGGTTGGTGATCCAGGCCGGCGTCGCCAGCGCGGCATTCGCGGGAGGCATCCAGATGACTCCCACGGAGATCGGTGTCGTCGACTTCGGTCTGACGATCGTGTGGCTGGTCGGGATGACGAATGCGTTCAACTTCATGGACAACATGGACGGGCTGGCGGCCGGAGTCGGCGGCATCGGCGCGTTGTTCCTGGGGATCAGCGGCATCCTCTTCGGCCAGCAGCTCGTCTCCGTGCTCGGGTTCGCCCTCGCCGGTTCGTGCTTCGGGTTCCTGCGGCACAACGCGCACCCGGCACGTATCTTCATGGGGGACACCGGAAGCCTGCCGCTGGGATTCTGTCTCGCGGCCGTCGCGATAAAGGTCGAGTTCCCGGGCATCCACCCGCTCGTCGCGAGCTCGATCCCGGTCATCATCCTGGGATTGTTCGTGGCGGACACGTGCGTCATGGCGCTCGGTCGCTTGCAGCGGGGGGAGCCCGTCGTCGGGGGCCGCCTCGATCACCTGTCGCACAGGCTGCTCGTCAAGGACCTGCCGGTCCGCGAGGTCGCGGGACGGATGTACGGCGTCGCGGTAGCTCTCGGGATCTGCGGGCTCGCCGTCCCGCTCGTGCCGGCGGTCACCGGCGCGGCGATCGTGGGAGGCGTGGTCGTGGTGTCGGCATGGGGCGTCTCGCGGGCGTTGCGCTGGCCGATCCTGCGAGCGTTGCCTGCGGTCGAGCCGTTGGTGCAGGACGCGGCCTAGGACGAGCGCTTCCGGAGCGAGTACGCCGCACCGCGCGCGCGGAACCACAGGTACCGCAGCAGGTCGTAGGTCCAGAACGTGAGTCGCGTGGTGGCGCGCTTGCTGTAGGTCTCGAAATCGGGTGGGTCTTCTCCCTTCCGGCGATCATCGTGCCACCGCGCAGCCAGATGCTCGTAGAGAGTGCTCTCGCGCCAGTAGGAGAAGTCGAGCGTCGCCGGCGACTGTCTGTAGAGCACCAGTGGCTCGTCCAGCGTGTGGAACTCGGTCTCGCTCATGGCCCTGAGGAAGAACTCGTAGTCCTGGGCACGACGGAACTCCGGCTCGTACAGCCCGACCTTCTCGAAGAGGTCGCGCCGGATCATCGCCGCCGTGTTCGGGATCGCCGACCGCGCCCGGAGCATCCGCCTCTTGATCTCACGTGAGGTGGCCGGGAGGCGGAAGCCCGGCGCCGCGTCCACGTCACCGAGGTAGAGGACCTGGCTCGACACGACGCCGACCTCCGGATGCTCGCGCAGGAAGTCCACCTGGGTCCGGAACCTGTGCGGAACCGAGACGTCGTCGCTGTCGCAGACGGCGACGAACTCACCCCTCGACATCTCGACCGCCGCGTTGCGGGCGGCTCCCCTCCCGGCGTTCCGGGGGAACCGATGGAGGCGGATGCGCGGGTCCCGGATGCTCGAGACGACGTCTGCCGTCGCGTCCGTCGAGCCGTCGTCGACGACGACCAGCTCCCACTCGTCGAGCGTCTGGTCGAGGACGCTGCGGATCGCGTCTGCGATGGTCGCCGCGCTGTTGAAGGCGGGCATGACCGCCGACACCACGGGCGGGCCGGTGGCGGCGGTCACGGACTTCCCTGCTGCAAGACCCGGTCGAGGTAGAGCTGCTCCAGCTTCCGCGACTGCACCTCGAGGTCGAAGTCCTTCCTGATTCGAGCCATGCCGGCGTCACTGAGCCGCCGCCACAGCCCGTCGTCGTCGAGGAGCATGACGATCCGGCGGGCGAGCGCGTCGTCGTCGCCCGGGGTCTCGACGAATCCCGTCGCCGCGTGGTCGACCGCTTCGGCAACGCCCCCGCTCCCGAAGGTCACGACGGGTGTGCCCATTGCCTGGGCCTCGAGGAAGACGAGCCCGAAGCCCTCGGCATTGCCCGAGGAGCTGACGACCGGCGGCACGCAGAACACCTTTGCTCGATTCAGCCATCTCTTGACCTCGGATCTCGGTTGCGGTCCGAGGAACCGAACCCCCTCGAGCAGACGGGTGGCACGTTGCTCCAGAGCGGCTCGCAAGGGACCGTCACCAATCACCACGAGGCCGACGGGCCGCGTCCGTTGCACCTGCGCCAGCGCGTCGATCAGGTGGACGCAGCCCTTGCTCTCGACGAGGCGGCCGACGAACAACACGAGGTTCTCGCGCTCCAATGACACCGGCGAGAAGAGCCGCGTATCCACCCCTATGTTGTGCACTTCGATCTTGTCCTTGCTGAAGCCGCGGGCGTGGATGCGCGACGCGACGAACTCCGAGACCGCCACGACCAGAGTGACGTATTCGGCCAGGGCGGGGCGGCGGCGCACGTACAGCCGCCACGCCCTGGAGTCGCGCATGGCGGAATCGGCGACCGTGGCGTCGTATCCGTGAAACGTGCACACCAGCGGCAAACCGAGGCGCGCCGCGAGGGGAAGAACGATCGTCGCATCGGGTCCGAAATGCGCGTGGATCAGAGCCGGCTCGAGGCGCGTGAGGTGACGCCTGAGGGTTGCCGAGCGCCCGGTCAGCTTGAACGTCAGCTCGGCGGCGCGCCCGTATCTGGTGCCGGGATTCAAGACCGTCGTCCTGCCGCGCGGCAGCTTCAGCCCGCCATGGTCGCGCGTCGACCCCACGTAGTGCGGCGAAAACTGCGTGAAAGCTTCGGCCTGATCGAGAACGAACGTCTCCGAGAGCGGCAGCAACCGGTCGCGGTAGACGACGACGCGCGGCTTCGACGACGCCATCACGATGCGCCGAGCTCGTCGGTTCCCAAGGACGCCGGCATCATGCGATCCTCTGCGTCCGTCGGAGGCGGCGCGTCCCGGCCGTCGCCGAGCCGGAGCACCGCGGCCCATAGCGCGACGGCCAGCAGCGAATCGGTGGCAATGCTCGCCCAGGCCGCCCCTCTCCACGAATATTGCGGGATCAGCAGGAGGTTGAGCCCCACGTTCAGCACCGCGATCGCGACCTGGACCAGCGTGCGCAGCGCCTGCTTGCCCGCCGCGGTAAGGGCGATTGCCGCGAAGAAGTGGATGCCCTTCAGCAAAGGGATGACGCTGAGCCACCGCAGCGCCTCGACCGATCTCGAGAAGCCGGAGCCGAGGACGATCGGGAGCAACGGCGCGACGAGGAACAACAGGAGGGCGGCGGCGAGTCCGTACGCCACCGACCACGGGAGGAATCGCAGCGCGTACGCCTTGCTCGCGTGAAGCCCTCGAGCACCATGGCGAAAGAAAGAGGCGAAGGAGGACGCCAGCACCGAGTGGATGGGTTTGAAGAGCGCGTCGACGATGCGGTACGCCACGCCGTAGATTCCCGCGGCCTCGACCGTGGCGAGCGAACCGAGCATCGTCTTGTCGATGTCGTTGTACGCGGTCTGCGCGGAGAGCGAGACGGCGAACAGGCTTCCGAGCCTCAGGTCGGCTCGAAGGCCGCCCTTCTGCCGGTCGGGCGTGCCCAGGTGCCGGTGGACCGTCCAGAGGCCGTAGGCCGCTGCCGCAACCGTGGTCCCGAGATACAACGCCGCCCACTGGAGCGGAGTCGGGTCCGACACGAGCAGGAAGAGACCGGCGGCTGCGACGAGCCTGAGCGCGCTGAGGAGCACGAGGAGGTGCGTAGTCCTGCCGAGCTGGTCGAACGCCTGGAATGCTTGCCCGCTCAAGTCCAGCAGGCGAGCAAAGACGACGTCCGCGAGCGCTATGCACAGCAAGAGCGCGACGGCGATGTCGGGCAGGATCAGTCGCGAGGCGACGACGAGGACGACCGTCAGGCTCGCTCCCGAAGCAGGCGCGACGAGGAGCGCTCTTCCCCAGTAGTTCCCGAATGCGGACGGGTTCCGCGCGGTCTGCATGACCAGGATCTCGCCGGCCCCCATCGTGGCGAACGGAGCGGCAAGTCCGACGAGTGCCGTAGTCGCGACGAACGCGCCGTAGTCGCCCGGGCCGAGGGCGCGCGCGATCACGACGAAGTAGACGAGCTGGATCGCCGAGCGAGTCGCCTGCCCCGCCAGGACCAGCGCCGTGTTCTTGATCAGAACGCTGTTGCGGAGGCGATCCAGGATCCGCGCGCCGATCACCGGCGGCAACGAGCCGCTGCTAGCACGCCGGCTCCGCCTCTACGCGTCGGGCACTGTAGATTCGTACGGGTGTCTCCTTTCCCAAGCCTGCGCTCCGCGTCGCGCTCACATAACCATCGTTACGGTGCGCCTTCCAGGATCCGTGCGTCCAGGATGACGGATGGATAGCCTGCGCGGATTGATCGGGAAGATCCCGGGCGCCAGAGCGGCGAGAGGCGTCGTCTCCAGCGCGCTGCACCGCGCCAGGTTCCCGGGGTCCAAGGAGTACTGGGAGCGTCGCTACTCGACGGGCGGCACCTCGGGCGCGGGCTCGTACGGCCGGCTGGCGCGCTACAAGGCCGAGGTCCTCAACGCGTTCGTCGCCGAACGGAGTCTGCAGCGCGTGGTCGAGTTCGGTTGCGGAGACGGCCACCAGCTCGGTCTCGCTACGTATCCGGAGTACGTCGGCCTCGACGTGTCGGAGACCGCGCTTCGTATGTGCGTCGAGCGCTTCCGTGACGACCGGACCAAGACCTTCTTGCCCTACGACCCGGCGACCTTCCACGATCCGCTGCGCGTCGTTCGAGGAGACGTGTCGATGTCGCTCGACGTCATCTACCACCTCGTCGAAGACGACGTCTTCGATTCCTACATGCGCCACCTCTTCGCAGCAGGCGACCGGTTCGTCGTCGTGTACTCGAGCAACGACCCCACGATGCACGACGCGGCCGCGCACGTGCGGCATCGGCGGTTCACGGACTGGGTAGCGACCGAACAGCCTGCGTGGCGCCTCGAGGACCGGCTTCCGAATCCCTTCGCCACGGCCCCGGGAGATTCCGACTCGACGGTGGCGGACTTCTATATCTACCGTCGCACGACGTAGGCACCGCCCCCTTACCCTTCTCCGATGGACCGCGCCCAGTTCGAGGTTCTCGGCGTACGCATCGACGCGCTGACGCCCGACTCGACGCTCTCGCTGGTGGAGGAGGCGGTCGCCGGCCGTCGTAAGACGTCTCTTGCGTTCTGCACCGTCAGCTCCGTGTTGAGCGCCAGAGACGACCCGCTCGTGAAGCAGGCCCTGGAGTCGGCCGTCGTGACCCCGGACGGAATGCCCCTCGTGTGGTTGGGGCGCAAGCGCCACGAGAGCGTGGAGCGCGTGTACGGCCCCGACTTCATGATGCATCTGCTCGGGAGCACCGGTCCCCGCTACGCGCACTTCTTCTACGGTGGCGGCCCGGGGGTGGCCGAGGAGATGGCGGACCGTTTGAAGCGCCGCTTCCCCGCGCTGCGGGTCGCGGGCGTCCACTCGCCGCCGATGGGATTGGTTCCGGCCGATCCGCCGCCGCACGACATCGCGATGATCAACGATTCCGGCGCCGACATCGTGTGGGTGGGTATCGGGCACCCGAAGCAGGAGCTCTTCATGTACCTCAACCGCGAGCGGCTGGACGCTCCCGTTCTCGCGGGCGTGGGTGCTGCCTTCGACTTCCACGCCGGCAGGACGAAGGAGGCGCCGGGGTGGATGAAGCGGTCCGGTCTGCAGTGGCTCCACCGAATGGGAAAGGAGCCGCGGCGACTGTGGAGGCGCTATCTCCTCGGCAACACGCGCTTCGTCGTGCTCCTGGCGAGAGAGCGTCTCACCCGCAAGACTTAGGAAGCGGTCCCGAGCAAGCGGACGTACGCGGACTCGAGGCGCTCGAGATGGGCGGACGGTGTGTGCTTCGCTTCGACGAACCTTCTCGCCGCGGCTCCGAGCGATTTGCACAGGTCGTCGTCTCGGGCGAGCGTCGCGATCGCTTCCGACAGGCTGCGGTCGTCGCCGGGTTCGACTGCCAGACCTCTCCCGTCCTCGACGAGCTCGGACAGGCCTCCGCGCCGGGTTGCGATCACGGCCCGCCCGGCCGACATGGCCTCGAGGGCGCTCAGAGAGAGGGTCTCCTCCCATATCGACGGGACGACCACGTACCGGCTGCCGGCCAGGAGCTCGGGGACGTCCTCGCGCGCGACGAGCCCCAACAAGGTCGTCCGCCGCAGCCCGAGGGCGGACGACTCCCGGCGGAGGCGCTCCTCCGCGGGCCCGGCGCCGGCGATCCGAAAGGGTGGGTCCCCGGCCGCCGCGAGCGCCCGCAACAGGACGTCGACGCCCTTCTCGTTCGACAGCCGGCCGAGGTAGAGGCCGTACGTGCCGGGGGGGCGCTCCGGATCGGCCGCCGGGGCCACGCAGTGCGGGACCACCTCGATCCTCTCGGGAGCGATGCCCCAGTCCCGCAGGCGGCCTCCGAGGAAGCGGCTGGGCGGTAGGAACATCGCAACCGCGGAGTCGGTCCGCAGGACGAACCGGTGGAGCCACAGAGCGCTCGCATAGGCGGCCGCCTGGCCTCTCGTCGGGAAGCACCGGTGCAGGAGCGCGTGCGCGTAGACGCCCTTCTCGCAGCGGCGGCACAGCTCGCCTTCGGTGAACATCAACCCGTTCGGGCACCTCAAGCGGACGTTGTGGACCGTCATGGCGAGTGGCACCCCCCGCCGCCGCGCCGCGAGGTGCACCGACGGTCCGAGCGCGGGGTACGGGTTGTGGAGGTGCACCACGTCGGGCCGGAACCGCTCGATGGCGGCTTCGACCTCCGCGGTCGTGTTCCCGGAATGGACGAGCCGGTGGATCGCCTGTGCCTTCGAGAGGCTCTCGTTCACGGGCCCGATCAGCTCGACGGCGTGCCGGCTCCCGAGCAGGTCCATCTGCGTCCGGACGTAGGCGTCCTCGCCGCCGGGGACCCGGTAAAAGCTATGCGCCAGCAGTATTCGCACGTGCCCCCGTCCATCTCAAGGTCTTTCCAGGTCCTGCCGAAGGTGACTAGACAATCATGACTACTGCTGGACACCCCCAGGAGGACCGCATGACTACCAAAGCCGACCTGCTCTCGCACGCGCTCGACGACTTCCTCACGATCTCCGCCGAGGTCGAGGCTGCGGCGGTGGTGAGCGCCGACGGCCTCCCGATGGCGTCGGCACTGCCCCCGCACGTCGAGGAGGACCGGCTCGCCGCGATGAGCGCGGCCCTGCTGACGCTGGGGGAGCGCGCCGCGTCGGAGCTCGGCAAGGGCGAGCTGGCCCAGGTCTTCATCGAGGGGCCAAAGGGCCACGTCATCCTCATGGCCGCCGGCCGCGACTGCGTGCTCGTGGGCGTGACCGCGCGCGGCGCCAAGGTGGGCCTCGTCCTCTTCGAGATGCGCCGGATCGCCGAGCGCGTCACCCGGGTCATGGAGGACGCCGACGCCCCCACCCCGTTCGACGTCCTGACGGACCCGCCGTCTCCCGCCGACGCGACGGCCACGCCCGTCGCGAGCTGGCAGTAGGAGGAGAGATGCTCACAGGGACACTGGACGACTTCACGCTCGCCGACGTCCTCCGGCTGATCGCGGGGGCGAAGCGCAGCGGCGGCCTCGAGGTGGTCCGAGACGGCGGCGCGGGGAGCCTCTACTTCCGCGACGGCTCGGTCAGCGGCGGCCTCGCCCGCTACGACCGCCGGACCGGCCCCGCCTCGCCCGCCGGCGCGATCGAGGACCTGACCTTCGACCTCATGCGCTGGAGCCGGGGGGAGTTCGCGTGGACGCCGGGGGCCACGCCCGAGGGAGGGCCGGGAGCCGCCGGCGGCGAGGCGGCCGTCGAGGTCGACGACCTGCTGCGGGAGGTCTCCGGACGGCTCGAGGAGCTCGCCCGGATCCAGACCCTCGTGCCGTCGGAGGAGGCGGTCCTGGCGATGGCGCCACAGCCGCCCGAGGGCGCCGTCCAGATCAACATCACGCCGGCGGAGTGGCGGGTGCTGGTCCTGGTCGACGGCCACCGGTCGGTAGCCGAGATAGCGGCGGCCGCCGGCGTGGACGACCTCGAGGCGATGAAGCTCCTGTACGGCCTGGCCGCCGCCGGCCTCGTGGCGGGAGACGAGTCCCCCGAGGCCACCCCCGAGGCGCCCGCGGCACCGGTCGACGAGACCCCTGCGTCTGAAGCAATGTCAGACATGTCAGACACCGCTCGACAGAACGGGTATCGGGCCGAGACGCCCGAGGCCCCCGCCGCCGAACCCGAGCCGGGCTGGAACGTCCCGGCCCCTGCGGACGAGCCCGACCCGTTCCTCGCCGACCTCGTCGAGGCGACCTCGCCGTTCGACGGCCTCGACGCCCTCCCGGACCTCAACGAATCCCCCGCGGTCGACCGGTCCACGGCCGCCCGCGAGCTCGCCGGGCTCTTCGACGACGTCGACCCGGCGCGGGCCCAGGCCGGACCTCCGGCGCCGCCGCGGGTCCCGCGCCGGGTCGAGGACGACGACCAGGTGACCCGCGGGCTGATCTCGCGGCTGATCGACGGGGTCAAGGGCCTGTGATGGATCCAGCGCTCGTCAGGCGCCGGCGGGCCGCTCGCGCCGCCCGGCCCCTCAAGATCGTCGTCACCGGTCCCTTCGCAGCGGGGAAGACGTCGCTGATCCAGGCGATCAGCGAGGTCACGGTCCTCGGGACCGAGCGCGCCATCTCGGACGACACCGACGCTCGGAAGGACACCACGACCGTCGCGATGGACTTCGGTCGCGTCTCGCTGTCGAACGGCCTCGCGCTCTTCCTCTTTGGGACGCCGGGGCAGCGGCGGTTCGAGGTCATGTGGGAGGTGCTGTCCGAAGGGATGATCGGCTTCGTCCTGCTGGTCAACGGCTCGGACGAGCGGTCCGCCGCCGACGCCGCCCGCCAGCTCGAGACGTTCCAGGCCTACGCCGACGTGCCGTTCGTCGTCGGGGTGACCCACCTCGACGCCGCCGACGGCGACGAGGCCGCGGCCCTCGAGCGGATCCGGGCCCGGCTCGGCCTCGACGAGGAGGCCGACGTGGTCGCCTGCGACCCCCGCGCGCGCGAGGACGTCAAGGCGATGATGCTGCGGATCCTCTTCGGGGTCCTGCGGCGGCTGGAAACGACGGATCGTCTCGACGATCCGCCAGCAGAGAGGGTGGCGGCGGCTCCGTAGCACCCCCCGCGATCGCCGCAACTGGCCCTTCAGTCACCCGACCAGCGGCCGATAAACCCCCTATGGGGAGGCCATGGTCGCAGGGACACCAGGGGATCAGATGACGGTCACTTCCACTTCCAAGCCACGCGCCGCCGGGCTGGACGAGCTCCTGCTCGCCCGCCGCCTCGTCACGGAGCAGCAGCTCCAGGAGGCGAAGGACCAGGCGGCGCAGAGACAGCGCTCCCTCGGCCGCGTCCTGATCGAGCTGGGCTTCGTCACCGAGGCCGGGCTCGTGTCGGTCCTCGCCCAGCAGCTTGGGCTCGAGTTCGTCGACCTGAGCGAGACGAAGGTCGACAGCTCCGCCGTGGCGCTGGTGCCGGAGCTGGTCGCCCGCCGCCACAACTGCCTCCCGATCGCGTTCGACGACAACGGCCGGCTCGTGGTCGCGATGGCCGACCCGGCCAACGTGGTCGCGGTCGACGACATCCGCGCGATGAGCAAGCGCGACGTCAAGACCGTCGTCGCCACGAAGGCCGACGTTGCCGCCGCCATCGGCCGCCACTACCGCCTCGACCGCACCGCCGAGACGCTCGTCGAGGAGGCTGCGGCCGAGCACGAGGAAGAAGAGGCGCAGGACCTCGAGGCGCAGCTCGCCACCGCGGGGGCCGAGGACGCGCCGATCATCAAGCTCGTCAACCTGTTGATCACCCAGGCGGTCCAGGACCGCGCCTCGGACATCCACATCGAGCCGGGCGAGAAGGACCTGCGCGTCCGCTACAGGATCGACGGCGTGCTCCACGAGGTGATGAGCCCGCCCAAGTCCGTCCAGGCCGGGATCACGAGCCGCCTGAAGATCATGGCGGACATCAACATCGCCGAGCGACGGATCCCCCAGGACGGCCGCATGGGCCTCGTCCTCCAGGGCAAGCAGATCGACATCCGCGTGGCGACCCTGCCCACGGTCCACGGCGAGAAGATCGTCATGAGGATCCTGGACAAGTCGAGCGTGCTGCTGCAGCTGTCGGACCTCGGCTTCCTGCCGGAGAACTTCCAGCGCTTCCGCGAGTCGTACATGAAGCCGTACGGGGCGATCCTCGTCACCGGCCCCACGGGCTCGGGTAAGTCGACGACGCTCTATGCGACGCTGAACATCAAGAACCAGGCCGACGTGAACATCATCACGGTCGAGGACCCGGTCGAGTACCGGCTCGCGGGCATCAACCAGGTGCAGACGAACCCGAAGGCCGGCCTCACGTTCGCCTCGGCCCTTCGTTCGATCCTGCGATCGGACCCCGACATCGTCCTCATCGGCGAGATCCGGGACAAGGAGACGGCGCAGATCGCGGTCGAGGCCGCGCTGACCGGCCACCTCGTGCTCTCGACGCTCCACACGAACGACGCGCCGTCGTCGCTGACCCGTCTCGTCGAGATGGGGATCGAGCCGTTCCTCGTCGCGTCGTCGCTCGACAGCGTCCTCGCCCAGCGTCTCGCGCGGAAGCTCTGCGAGCGCTGCAAGGAGCCGTACCAGCCGTCGGTCGACGAGCTCACGCACGCGAAGTTCCCGTTCGACGCCGACGAGGAGCCGCCGAAGCTGTACCGCCCGGTCGGCTGCACGTCGTGCGGCAACACCGGCTACAAGGGCCGGATGGCGATCCACGAGCTCATGACCGTGACCGAGGAGGTCGAGAGGCTCGTCGCCGAGAACGCGTCGGCCGAGGTCATCGGCCGCGTCGCCCGGGAGCAGGGGATGATCACGCTGCGCTCCGACGGCATGCAGAAGGCCCGCATGGGCCTCACGTCGATCGAGGAGATCCTCCGGGTCGTCGTCTAGCCAGAACTTCCTTCTCTTCTGGCTTGAGGCGGCCGATCCACCGGCCGATAGATCAAACGAACGATCCGCTTGCGGACGCGCACGCCCGCAGCCTTGGGGCTCAGACAAGAGGGAGCTAAGAGATGACCGAAGGTCCACGGCAGCTTTCGGATGTGCTGCTCGAGCAGGGTCTCGTGACCACCGATCAACTGAGGTTCGCGTCCCAGGAGGAGGCGAGCACCGGCAAGTCCGCGTGGAAAGTGCTGCTCGAGGGCGGCGTGCTCACAGAGCGCGACCTCGTCCGGGCCCGGGCCCTGCAGATCGGTCTGCGCTTCTTCGACACCCGCAACGACCCGCCGAGCGCCGAGGCCATGGCGGCCGTGCCGGAGGAGCTCGCGCGGCGGCAGCTCCTGCTGGCGATGCGCGTCGAGAACGGGACGCTCGTCGTCGCGATGGCGGAGCCGACGAACCACCAGGCCCTCGAGGAGGTCCGCACCCTGACCGGCCGCGCCGTCGCGCCGGCGGCCGCGTACCGCTCGGACCTCGCGTCCGCGATCGACCGCTGGTACTCGGCGGCCGCGCAGGTGCCCGAGCCGGGCTCGGCGCACGGTTCGCCCACGGGGACGAACGGCAACCGGAACGGCAACGGCATGTCGACCCTGCACGCGGGGGACCTGCCCCTGGTAGAGGCCGCGGACGTCGAGGACGAGCTCGAGGAGGAAGAGGACAAGGAGCCGGACCTCTCGGCATTCCTCATGGCCGTCCTCGAGAGCGACGCGTCGGACCTTCACCTGACCGCCGGCGTCCCGCCGATGATCCGCGTCCACGGTGAGATGCGCCCCATCAAGGGCTACCGCACGCTGTTCGGCAAGGACCTTCAGGAGATGATCTACGCCATCCTGACGCAACGGCAGCGGGAGATCTTCGAGGAGAACCTCGAGCTCGACGTCTCGTACTCGCTGCCCGGCAAGGCGCGGTTCCGCGTGAACGTCTACCAGCAGCGGGACGCCATCGGAGCCGTGATGAGGATCATCCCGTTCGAGATCAAGTCCCTCGACGCGCTCGGTCTGCCTCCGGCGGTGAGGGAGTTCGCCAAGCTGCGACGCGGCCTCGTGCTCGTCACGGGCATCACGGGGTCCGGCAAGTCCACGACGCTGGCCGGTCTCGTCGACATCGTGAACTCGACGAGGTCCGAGCACATCATGACCGTCGAGGACCCGATCGAGTTCCTCCACAAGCACAAGAGGTCCGTGGTGAACCAGCGCGAGGTGGGCACCGACACGCACGGGTTCGCCGCGGCCCTCAAGCACGTGCTCCGCCAGGACCCCGACGTCATCCTGGTCGGCGAGCTCCGCGATCTCGAGACGATCTCCGCGGCGCTCACGGCGGCGGAGACGGGGCACCTCGTCTTCGGGACGCTTCACACGCAGGACGCGCCCCAGTCGGTCGACCGTGTCATCGACGTGTTCCCGCCGCACCAGCAGCAGCAGATCCGGGTGCAGCTCGCGGGGACGCTCGCCGGCGTCGTGTCGCAGCAGCTGTTGCCGACCGCCGACGGGAAGGGCCGAGTCGTCGCCGCCGAGGTGCTGGTCGCTACGCCGGCGGTCCGTTTTTTTTTTATTGATTGGTAGACGAACGAGATCTACACGTCGATGCAGGCCGGTGGGAAGTTCGGGATGCAGGTCATGGACCAGCACCTCGCCGAGCTGGTGAAGGCCGGAGAGATCACGTACGACATGGGGCTCGAGAGGTCGCACCACGCCGAAGAGTTCAACAGATTGACGGGGAGGGTCTAGGTCATGGCCGATTCTTTCGCCTATCGCGTAAGGACGAGGGAAGGCCGCATCGTCGAAGGCAAGATGGAAGCCGACGGCGAAGGGGCGGTCGCCAGTCGTCTGAGATCGCAGGGCCTGGTGCCCATCCAGATCTCGAAGGACTCGAAGGTCAGCATGAAGACCGAGATCCGCATCCTGCCCGAGAAGGTGGGCCTCAAGGACCTCGCGGTCTTCTCGCGTCAGTTCTCGACGATGATCAGCTCCGGGCTGTCGCTGCTCCGGACGCTCAACATCCTGGCGGAGCAGACGGAGAGCTCGCTGCTGGCCAAGACGATCGGGTCCCTCCGAGACGACGTCGAACGAGGATCGAGCCTCTCCGCGTCGATGTCGAAGCACCCGAAGGTCTTCAGCAACCTCTACGTCTCGATGGTCCGGGCCGGCGAGACCGGCGGTCAGCTCGACACGGTCCTCTCCCGCGTCGCCGACAACTTCGAGGCGGACTACAAGCTCCGTCAGAAGGTGAAGTCGGCGATGACGTACCCGGTCGTCGTGGCGGGCATCGCCGTGATCCTGTTGACGGTCATGCTGTTGTTCATCGTCCCGACCTTCGCCGGGATGTTCACCTCGCTCGGCGGCGAGCTTCCGCTCCCGACCAAGATCCTGATGATGATGAGCGAGAAGGCGCGGATCCTCGTCCCGCTCACGATCGTCGGCGCCGTCGTGGGCCGGATCGGCTACAAGAAGGGCCGGGCGGCCAACGCGGAGTTCAAGCTGCGCACCGACCGGCTCAAGCTGAAGATCCCGATCTTCGGCCTGCTGTTCCAGAAGGTCGCGGTGTCGCGCTTCACGCGGACGCTCGGCCTGCTGCTGAGGGCCGGGGTCCCGGTCCTGCAGGCCCTCGACATCGTCGCCGAGTCCACGGGGAACGAGGTGCTCGCCCGGGCCGCGTCCTCGGTCAAGGAGAGCGTCCGCAGCGGCGAGTCCATGTCGTCGCCGTTGAGCAAGCAGGAGGTGTTCCCGCCGATGGTCGTGCAGATGATCGCCGTGGGTGAGGACACCGGCGCCCTGGACGCCATGCTCGACAAGATCTCGGACTTCTACGACCAGGAGGTCGAGGCGACGACCGAGGCGCTGACGTCGCTGATCGAGCCGTTGATGATCGCGGTGCTCGGCGGCATCGTCGGAGCCATGGTGATCGCGCTCTACATGCCGATGTTCAAGATCTTCGACCTGATCAAGTAGCACCGGTCCACCAGCAGCGGCGCCGGGGAGAGCTTTCCCGGCGCCGCTGCCGCGCGTTGGGCCTACGTAGAAGTGACCAGGCTAGTCCGCGAATCGGGCCTAAAGGGGGCTCCCGGCGCCACCGATACAGAGATTGCAAGCCGGAACCCTTGTAGCGCAGCGAAAGGCAAACCCGCCGGAAGGTGGGGACGCAAAGCCACGGGGCCTCCGAAGGAGGTCAGCCGGGCTACCTGCAACAGGGACGGTCCTAAGGGCGGGCCGTTCACTCGCAGGCGATGTGCAGCGGTTCGTCGTCAACGGAAGTCCCTGAACCCGGCTTGTAGGGACGAGAGAAAGGGGAGGTGCTGGATGTTCCAGCGGCTTCGTGAAGCACGGGAGCGAGAGGGCGGTTTCACCCTCATCGAGCTCCTGGTTGTCATCATCATCATCGCGATCCTTGCTGCGATCGCGATCCCGGTCTTCCTCCGTCAGAGGGAGAAGGGGTGGAAGTCCCAGGCGGAGTCCGCGGCGAAGAACGCTGCGACTGCGATGGAGTCGTACGGCACGGAGAACGGCGGCAGCTACGCGAACGCCACGCTCACCACGCTGCAGACCAACGGCCTCAAGACGGCTCCTGACGTCACCGTCAGCGTGCTTTCGGCCACCGGTGCCGGGTACTGCATCCGGGCCACGCACTCCAGCATCGGCGGCGGTGCCCCCGGTACGTTCGCTGTGTACTACAACAGCAACGTGGGTGCCCCGAAGACCGTCGTCAGCGGCGCTCCTGCCGGCGACGTCTGCACCTAGTAGCGAAACGCATCATCTTGGAGAGGGGCCCCTTCGGGGGCCCCTCTTCTACGTTCCGGGCCCGCGACGCGTGTGGAGCTTTCGTTACGCAGCCGTGACGGCCCGTAGTCAAGATTGCGTAGGGCCCTGCCGACAACTACGGAGTGATGTCACTCCGTCTCCTTTCCCCCCAGGGAGGACGGAACCTCGCCAAGGCGGAGCGCGGGTTCACCGTTCTCGAGCTCGTGTCCGTTATGGCTTTGCTGTCGGTGGTGCTGACGCTCGGCGGCACCGGCTTCCGCCACTACTGGCTGCTCCACTCTCTCGAATCCGCGCAGAGCGACGTCGCGACGCAGCTCCGGCAGGTCCAGGCGCGCGTCGCGTCGGAGAGCCACCCGTACATCTACGGCGCTCGGTTCACGCCGGGTTCCGCCACCTGGTCGCTGCTCAAGTACAACCAGGGCTCCGACCGGTTGAGCACGTCCGACGACAGCTGCGCGACGGACGGGTCACCGCGGACGCTCCCCGGCGCCGAGACCGTCGGCCCGCCCTCCTCGGTCTTCTCGCCGGCGCAAGGGGTGGACTTCTCCAAGTGCGGCGGCGCCCACGGGAGCGACGTCTTCGTGATGTTCTACGCCAAGGGCACGGCCACCGGGGGGAAGCTGACGCTCCGGAGCCCCGCGCTCGGGCGGACGCGCGAGATCGTCGTATCGGCGCTCACGTCCCGGGTGGAGGAGCGATGAGGCGGCAACGGGAAGATGGCTTCACGCTCGTCGAGACGCTCGCCGCGCTGATGATCTTCTCGCTCGTGACGCTAGGCACGACGCCGCTGCTGCTGTCGTCGATGCGCGGCGCCACCCTGTCGGGGACGTTCACGGTGGGAAAGAACCTCGCGTCGGAGGCGATGGAGCGCGTGCGCGGCTTCCCCTTCTTCGAGTCCGTCAAGAACCTGACGAACCCGCCGCGCCGTGACGTCCTCGACCTGTACTTCCCCGACCGCGTGGCCGGTACCGGCGGGACCGGGTTCACCTCCGACAACACCTACGTCACGCTCTGCACGAGCACGTCGAAGCTGCCGAGCGCGAGCGCGGGCCAAGCGTGCCCGCTCCGGCTGCCCGCCGGGTTCACGCTCCGCTACGACGCGCAGTTCGTGAACCCGGGGCCGGCCCCGGCCCCCGGCGCGAAGCAGACCTTCGTCGTCCGGCCGCCGGGCACGAACTACGACTGGAGCACGACCGCCACGGAGTCGCCGCCGTCCCGGCTGTTGCTGATTAGCGTGACGGCGTCGTGGACCGCCGCATCGAAGCCGCGCTCCTACTCGCTGTCGAGCCTCGTCGGGGTCCGGCACCTGACCGACGAGCAGTTCCGCGCCCACGGCAAGGTCGGCTCCGTCATCCTGACGCGGACGTCGTACGTCGACGGCTCGGGCCGGTTGAGCACGCTCACCGTCAACGGAGGGGAATCGGAGTCGTCGCTGACCTCACGCGCGATGGCCGAGGCGGACCAGGAGGTGCGCGGCGGGCGGGCGACGCTCGTGCGCCAGGAGTACGTCGACGGCGGCGGCAACATCGTGCCCGCGGCCACGCTGCAGGACACGGCGGGGGCGGCCGCCTTCCTCCACGCGCCGCCCAATCCCGTGATCTCGCCGGTGAGCGGCGGGAACTTCACGATGAGCCATCCGGAGATCCCGTCCCTGCCGGTCGCGTTCGTCGGGAACACCACCGTCATGGAGACGGGCGCCGCGACCGAGGTCGTCAACGAGCTCCCGCGCGCCGTCGGCAACCTGCGCTACACGTCGACGGGGAATCATCCGACGATCTGGGTCAACAACCAGGCCGACCTCGGATCGTCGAGCGAGCTGATGCTCGCGCCGCTCTCGAACGAGGGCATGGTCACGTTCGTGCGGTCGGGATCGAACCGGATGCGGGCCGATACGTCCGCGCAGGCGTACTCGCTAACGACCTCCGGCGGCGGGTACGTCGAGTCGAAAGCGAACGCGGCGTTCTACGAGATGAGGCTCTTCCCCACGACGTTCGTCACCTCGACCGATCGTGCCGTGGTGAAGATCACGAACTTCACGGCCAGCTTCACGTGCAAGGCCGTGGCGTCGACGGGCGCCCAGGTGGCGACGGGGACGTGGAGCGCCACGCTGTCGTACTGGGAGGATCCCCCGCTGGCCCCGCCCGGATACACGAACGTCTCGATCAGCGGGACGACGGCAGGCACCGCGCAGCCGCTGACGTTCAACGGCAACCCGCTCGTCTACGACAGCCCCCTCGGCGAAGCGTTCGACCTCTACCTGTTCCGCGACGACTCGCTCGGGCGCAAGGGGTATCTGCTCGAGCTGTCCACGACGCCGACGCCGGCCGTGACGAACACCGACGGCTCCACGAGCGTGAGCATGGACCACGCGATCGAGATCATCACCGCGCCGACGAAGCCTGGCGTCAACGAGACGGCGCTGAACATCACGATAGGCAACCTCTCGTGCGGGGCGGTGGACAACCGATGACGCGCTATGCCGCCGCGCGGGCGAAGCATCGGCTCGGCGATGCTCCACGCATAGAGGAGGGTTTCACGCTCGTCGAGATCCTCGTGTCGCTGACGATCTTCGCCGCCCTCTCGGTGGGCGTCTTCGGCGTCATGCTGTCGGCCACGCGGGGCTCGGAGACGGCCCGCCGCGTCGCCGGCGTCTCCGAGCAGGCCCGGCTCGGCCTCAACCGGATGGTGCGCGACACCCGCGAGGGGTCGGTGATCGACTCCGCGTCGGCCGACCTCAACACCTTCGAGGTCCACGTCGACTTCGACGGGAACAGCGTGATCACGCCGCTGCCCGGGACGAACTCGATGGGCGACGTCGAGGAGCTGACGTACTCGTACGACACCGCGACCAAGACCCTGCGACTGAACGGCGAGGTGCTGGTGCGGGGCGTCGAGTGTGCGCGCGACGAGCTGGGCAACTGCGTCCCGGCCTTCTCGTTCTCGAGCAACCGCCTCGAGTTCGACGTCGACAAGAACGGCGTCACGACGTGGCAGGAGCTGGACCAGGCCCCTGCGACGTACGGCGTCGGCAACACCGACGGCCAGCTCAACTTCGAGCTCCCGATGATCAGCAACGTCTCGTTCGCTCTGCGCGTGCAGGACGGGACGGCGCAGCGGGATTTCTACGCCGAAGCCCAGCTACGGAATCAAAGATGACGCGACGGAGGAAAACGGAGATGTTCAGGAGCGAGAAGGGCGTGGCGATGATGACCGTGCTCTTCGTCGGCGCGGCCATGACGGCGGTCGCGTCGGTCGCGGCCATGGCGACCATCCGGGACTTCCGCGCGGGCACCGACGACCGCAAGGCCACCGAGGCGCTCGCCTACGCCGAGGGCGGGATCGACCGGCTGATCCACCACATCCGCGGCGGCACGGTCAGCTGGGGCCAGCTGAAGAAGGCAGGATGCCCGACCGTGCTGAGGGTGCCGGAGGGAGTCGTCGGACGCGGCTCGTTCGACACCTATCTGACCGTTGTGGATCCGTTCGCGGCCAACGCGACGGATCGCTTCCCGCCCGCGGCGTGCGCGACCACCCCGGCCACTCCGAAGGACCCGCTCTACGTCGCCGTCGTCTCGACGGGCACCCACCCGAAGGCGGTGCGGGTCGTGCAGCAGGTGCTGAAGGTGGAGGACATCGATCTCCCGATCGGCCTGTCGGCCGAGCACGTCGACGCGAACGGGACGCCGAACACGACCAACATCAGCATGATCACCGACGGCGAGATCGTCGGCCGGAAGCAGCTGAACTTCGCCGGGCTCGACCCCTACTACACGCTCGGCGACTTCTGGCCGGGCCACACGTGGACGAACGGGCTCACCGCCGACAGCCCCGTGCCGGCGGGTGCCCACTCCGTCGGCGGGATCTACCTGAACAACAACGGCAAGGACCCGGAGTTCACGGGGACCGCGCCCAAGAACTGCACCGCGAACAAGGACGCGGGCAACACGCAGTCGTTGTGGGACTCCGACGGACGCGGGGGGACGCACTCCGGTGGGTGCCCCGGCCAGACGGGGTGGCCCCCCGACTCCCTGTTCACGCCGGCCGACTACGCGGCCCTCGCCCCCGGCAAGCTCGGGGTCGAGGACCACGAGATCCTCAAGGACGCGGCGAAGTCGGCCGGCCTCTACTGCTACATACCGACGACCGGCGCCTACTGCATCCGCCTCGGCACCCAGATCGGCTACACCACCGACGTGGCGCCGATCGTCGCGGCCGGCGTCAACAACTTCGTCGCGTACTTCGAGTTCCCGACGGGCGACCGCCTCAGCAACAACATCAGTTGGGCGTCGTCGGTGTGGAACGCGCCGAACGGGTGCAACCCCAACCCCGACCTCAACAAGTCCGTGGTCGTGATCGTGAAGAACGGGGGAGTGAACTTCTCGGGGGTCAACCAGGTCAACGGCGCCTTCATCGTCGACGGGAACTTCGACTACACCGGCACCCCGCAGATCAACGGCACCGTCATCGCGGAGAACGTCCGCGTGCGCGGCAACGCGACGTTCTCGCTGGACTCGTGCTGGGTTCAGAACATGCCCGGCCCCTTCCTCGGGGCGACTCCCGTCCAGTGGAGCGAGATAGACCGGTAGCGGGGCAACCTCCCCCTACAATCACCGCGCGGTGACCGGTTCGCGCCCTTCGTAGGGGTCCGCGAAGCGGCTGTAATCACACACGTGTAAGGCTCAAGGCTCGCAAGGGAGTGGCCGAACAACAGCATTGACGATTATTGTTGATGATTGTTAGAAGAGAGGCGCTCTTGTTAAATAGAGTGCCTACCGGGGAAAGCCGGCATCACGGCGACGCTTGAAAGCGAGAGGTACGAGATGGCTGATCGCGACTTCGGGGACCCCCTCCTGACGGTAGGGGAAGTCGCCGGCATCATGCGGGTCTCGAACATGACCGTGTACCGGCTGATCAAGTCGGGCCAGCTCTCGGCCATCCGTGTTGGCAAGAATTACCGGATCAGGCGCGTCGACGTGGACAAATACCTCACCGATCGGGCGGTCAGGATCGAGGACGACGGCTGATGCCCTTCCTCACACCGCCCCCCATCGGCCTGGACATAGGTACCAGCGCCGTTCGAGCCGCGCAGGTGGCCACGGGCCGCGGCGTGCCGTCCCTGATCTCCTTCGGCCAGGTCGCCCTGCCCCAGGGGGCCGTCGTCGACGGCGAGATCCGCGACCCGGGGGTCGTCTCCGAGGCCATCTCGCAGCTGTGGCGCCGGACGAAGCTGCGCTCCAAGCGCGCCGTCCTGGGCGTGGCCAACCAGCGCGTGGTCGTCCGCCAGGTCGACCTGCCCTATCTCGAGGAGAAGGACTTCCGCGCCTCGCTGCGCTTCCAGGTCGCCGACCACATCCCGATGCCCGTGGAGTCCGCCGAGCTCGACTTCCAGGTCCTCGAGGACTTCACGACCGAGGGCGGGGACCACATGATGCGCGTGCTGCTCGTCGCGGCCGCCACGGACATGATCGAGTCGTTCGTCGACGCAGCCGCCGGCGCGGGCATCGAACCGCTGGGGGTCGACCTGGCGCCCTTCGCGGTGGCGCGAGCAGTCAGCGCGGCGGCGCGCCGTGAGTCCGGCGTCGCGGGGGCCGAGGCCGTCATCGACGTCGGGGCCGGCGTCACGAACATCGTCGTGCACCACAACGGAGAGCCGCGCTTCGTGCGCATCCTGCTCGTGGGCGGCGACGACGCGTCGAACGCGCTGGCCGAGGAGCTCGGGATCTCGTTCGACGAGGCCGAGGCGACGAAGCTGGACCTCGGACGCGGCGTCGGGACCCCCGAGGCGCAGCGCGTGTTGAACCGGCAGGTGTCGTTGCTCGTCGAGGAGATCCGCGGCTCCCTCGACTACTACCTCTCGCAGGAGGACTCCGAGCCGCTCTCGTCGGTGATCCTGACCGGCGGCGGGTCGCTCACGCCGGGGCTGGCCGGGCACCTCGAGCAGACGATAAGGACGCAGATCCAGCGCGGCGCGGTCCTGTCACAGGTGAACGCGTCGCGCTCGGGCCTCACCGAGGAGCAGCTCGCGCAGGTGGAGCCGGTCGCCGCGGTGGCGATCGGCCTCGCGATGGGGGCCGGCGCCAAATGATGCGGCGCATCGACCTCCTTCCCTCCGCGTACCAGGAGCGGAGACGCCAGAGGCGGGCCGTCGGGCTCGTCGTCGTCGCGGCCATGGTCGTGCTGCTGCTGCTCATCGGCTGGTGGATCCTCCTCGGGATGCAGGTCAGCTCGGAGCGCGACGCGCTCGCCGAGGCCCAGCGCACGAACCAGACCCTGCAGGCGCAGATCGCCGAGCTGTCGCGCTTCGCCGACCTCGAGACGGAGGTCAACACGAAGCGGCAGGCGCTCGTCACGGTGATGACCGGCGACGTCGACTGGCCGGCGGTCATGACCGAGATCGCGATGGTCATCCCGGGCGAGGTGTGGTTGACGGGCCTGACCGCGTCGGCGGGGTTGACCGAAGGCGCGACGCAGGTCGGGACGGAGACGGCCCCCATCGACGTCTCCGAGCAGATCGCGTTCGGCCGCATCTCCTTCCAGGGCAGGTCCCTGTCGATGCCGGGCGTCGCGAAGTGGCTCGTGAGCCTGCGTAACGTGAAGGAGTTCGCCGCGATCTGGCTGAACACCGCGACCGCGAGCGAGCTCGAGGGCGAGCAGACCGTGGTCGAGTTCGACTCGACGCTCGAGCTCAGCGACCGCGCCGCGAGCGGCCGCTACCTCGAGGACATCGGTGGTGAGGACGAGTGAACCCGCGCATGCGTCTGATCCTGACCGCCGTGGGCGCAGTCGTCGTCGTCCTGATCGCGTTCTTCCTGCTGATCAGTCCACGCCAGAGCGAGCTCGCCGAGGTGCGGACGCAGGTCCAGGACGAGGAGAACCTGACGCAGACGCTGCGTGCGCAGCTGGACAACCTGCGGGACCTGCAGGCGCGCGCCCCGCAGCTCCAGGCCGAGCTCGACCGCATCCGCGAGCTCGTCCCGCAGGAGCACGAGGTCCCGAACTTCATCTTCCAGGTCAACCAGGCCGCCAACGCGTCGGGCGTCGAGTTCGTCCAGATCACCCCCGAGCTGCCGAAGACGCCGCCCGAGGGCGCGCAGCTCGCCGAGGTCAGGATCACTCTCGGGGGCCGCGGCGGCTACTTCGCGATCCAGGACTTCGTCCGCCGGCTGTACTCGCTCGACCGCGCGCTCAGGATCGACATTCTCGACCTGATCGCCGCCGAGACGGAGGAGGGCATCGCGATGACCGCGACCGCGCGGATCTTCTTCGAGGCCCCCGCCGGCGTCACCGGCATCGCGCCGACGACGCCTACCGCGCCTACCGCTCCGGTCGCACCGACGCCGGCACCGGCGGCGCCGTCACCCGCAACGTCCCCGTCCCCGGCTACGACACCATAGAGGGCTGACATGGCGACCCCACCGGAGATCCAGGAGACCAGGAACGTCAACACGACGCAGCTCGCGCTCGCCGCGGGCGGCGTGCTGCTGCTGCTCGTCGTGCTGTGGTTCGTGTTCCTGCGCGGCGGCGACGATCCCGCGCTCGAGACCGCCCCGGCTCCTCCCCCCGTCGAGGGCGGCGAGCCGATCCTGCCGGTCGACCCCGGAGGCGACGACGGGCCGGGCGCCGGACCCGGCAAGGGGCCCGTCGAGACGTTCGAGGTGTTCGCTCCGAAGGACCCGTTCAAGCCGTTGATCGAGCCGGCGACCGACACCGGCGACCCCGGCACGCCTACCGACGGCGTCGACGCCGACGGCGACGGCCAGATCGACGACCCCGGCACCGGCACCGGAGACGGCACCGGGACCGGGGACGGAACGGGAAACGGGACCGGCGGCGGAGATGGCGGCGAGAACGTCGGCGGCCACAGGGTGTCGCTCGTGGACGTGTTCCGCGCCGACGGCGGCCCCCGCGCGCAGGTGCAGGTCGACGGGACCGTCTACACAGTCGACGAGGGCGAGCGCTTCGCGGAGAGCTTCCAGCTGCTGTCGATCAACGGCGAGTGCGCCACGATGCTCTTCGGCGACGACCAGTTCACGCTCTGCGAGGGCGAGGAGATCCTCAAGTAGGTCCCGGCCGCCTCGGACCCGCGCGGTGCGAGGATTGCGAGCGATGACGCGTCTACGTTTCCTCACCGCCGGCGAATCGCACGGCCGCGCGCTCGTCGGCATCCTCGAGGGGCTGCCGGCGGGGATCCCGATCACGACCGGCGCCGTCGCGGACGAGCTCACGCGGCGCCGTCACGGCTACGGCCGCGGCCCCCGCATGAAGATCGAGAAGGATGCGTGCGAGATCGTCGCAGGCGTGCGCGGGGGACTCACGCTCGGGAGCCCGGTCGGCGTCGTCATACGCAACAGCGAGTGGGAGAAGTGGGCGCACGTCATGCCGGTCGAGGACGAGCCTGGGGGCCGCGCGCTGACGCGGCCGCGTCCGGGCCACGCCGACCTACCGGGGATGCTCAAGTACGGGTTCGACGACGCCCGCAACGTGCTCGAGCGCGCCAGCGCGCGCGAGACCGCGGCGCGAGTCGCTCTGGGGACGTTCGCGAAGGCGCTGCTGCGCGCGCTCGGCGTCGACGTCCTCTCGCACGTCGTCTCGATCGGCTCCGCGCGCTCAGAGGACGGCGCGGCTGCGCCGCGGCCCGAGGACCTCGAGCGCGTCGACGCGTCCCCCGTACGCTGCTTCGACCGCGACGCCGAGGCGGCCATGATCGACGAAGTCAAGGCGGCCGCCCGGGCGGGCGACTCACTGGGAGGCGTCGTCGAGGTGCTCGCCTATGGGG
>JALZEG010000036.1 GCA_030862185.1 Actinomycetota bacterium | reverse complement strand
CGCTCGCGTCGTTCCGCCCGCTCGCGCACCGGCTCCAGACCGTGGCGCTACTCGACGGCGTCGAGTACGTCGACGACTCCAAGGCGACGAACCCGCACGCGGCCCTCGCCGCGCTCAGGGACCGGCGCGACGTCGTGCTCGTCGCCGGAGGGCGGAGCAAGGGCAACGACCTGAGCGCCCTGCGCGCCGGCGTCCCCCCGGTGATCGCGGTGGTCGCGCTCGGCGAGGCCGCCCAGGAGGTGAAGGCCGTCTTCGAGGACCTCGTCCCGGTCGACGTCGTGCCGGACATGGCGGCCGCGGTCGCCGCGGCGCGCCGGCGCGCGGTTCCCGGAGGATCCGTCTTACTCGCGCCCGGCTGTGCGAGCCTGGACATGTACACGAGCTATGCAGCGCGCGGGGACGACTTCGCGCGCTGTGTCCGCGAGATGACGGAGGGGGCCGGCCACGATGGCGACGCGTAGCGGGACGATCCGCGTGGCGCGCCGCGCGCCGCGCGGCCGCGCGGCCGTCCGGCCGGTGTCGTGGTCGGATCCTGCGGGGCTCCTCATGACGACGACCGGGATCCTCGTCCTCGTCGGGCTCGTGATGATCCTCTCGGCGAGCCTCTGGAACAGCGAGGCGTCGCCGTTCCTCTACTTCAACAAGCAGGCGCTGTGGGCCGCGCTCGGCCTGGCCGCGTTCGTCTTCTTCTCGCGCTTCGACTACCGGCGACTGAAGGGGCTGGGGTTCAAGCTGCTACCGCTGGTCGTCCTGCTCCTGTTGATCGTGCTGATCCCCGGGATCGGGACGAACGTAGGCGGGAGCTCACGGTGGTTCCGGCTGGGCCCCCTGTCGTTCCAGCCCTCCGAGGCCGCGAAGCTCGCGCTGATCCTGTTCGCGGCCGACGTCTTCTCGAGGAAGAGGGAGGCGAAGTTCAAGGACTTCGCCCACGCGGCGCTGCCGATGATCCCGATCCTCGGCCTGCTCGCGACCCTCGTGATGCTCCAGCCCGACCTCGGGACGACGTCGCTGCTCGGGCTCATCGGCTTCGGGATGCTGTTCGTCGCGGGAGCCCGCCTGCGCCACCTGCTCCCGTTCGCGTTCGTCGGGACGGGCCTCGCGCTGGGGGCCGCGCTGTTCGAGCCCTACCGCCGCGCGCGCATCCTCGCGTTCCTCAACCCGTGGGCCGACCCGCTCAACACCGGCTACCACACGATCCAGTCGCTGATCGCGCTCGGGTCGGGCGGCTGGTTCGGAGTCGGGCTCGGCGCGAGCAGGCAGAAGTGGACCTACGTGCCGAACGCGCACACCGACTTCATCTTCGCCATCCTCGGCGAGGAGATGGGCCTGCTCGGGACGCTGGTGATCGTCGGCCTCTTCGCGTTCCTCGCGTACCTCGGCATCACGACCGCACGGCGCGCCCCCGACCGGTTCGGGATGCTGGTCGCGGCGGGCATCACGATGTGGATCACGCTGCAGGCCGTCGTGAACATGGGGGCGGTCACCGCCGCGCTCCCCGTGACGGGCGTGCCGCTGCCGCTCGTGTCGTTCGGCGGCACCTCGCTCGTGATCTGCCTCGTCGCGATGGGGATCCTCACCAACATCGCGCGGCAGGGCCGCCGCACCTGATCCCGTGGTGCAAGTAGTCGTCGGCGCCGGGGGGACCGGCGGCCACATCTTTCCCGGGATCGCTCTCGCGCGCGCGATCCAGGAGGCGGAGCCGTCGGCCCGCGTCGACTTCGTCGGGACCGAGCGCGGGCTCGAGAAGACGCTCATCCCCGAGGCGGGCTTCCCGCTCCACATGATCGACGTCCTGCCGCTGCAGCGGAAGATCGGCGTCGAGCCGTTGCTCGCCGGCCCGGCCCTCGTGCGCGCGACGTGGCAGGCGCGCCGGCTGCTGCGCTCGCTCGACGCCGGTGTCGCCGTCGGGATGGGCGGCTATCCGAGCCTGCCCGTGATCGTGGCCGCCGCGACGATGGGCCTGCCGTCGCTGCTGCACGAGTCGGGCGCCGTCGCGGGGCTGGCGAACAAGATCGCGGGGCGGCTCACGCGCAACATCGCTCTGTCGTTCGACGAGGCCGCGAGGGGGTTCGCGCGGCCGACGCGCACGACCGGGATGCCGTTGAGCCCGGCGATGGCGCACATGGACCGTTCCGCTCTGCGGTCCGAGGCACGCGCCGCGTACGGACTGACCGACGACCGCGTGGCCGTCCTGGTGATGGGGGGCAGCCTCGGCGCGCTCAGCCTGAACGAGCTCGCGCTCGGGCTCGCCGTCCGGTGGAAGGCGCGCGCCGACGTGCGGATCATCCTGAAGGCGGGCCGCGGGCACCTCGACGCCGCGCAGAAGAAGCTCGCGGAGCTGGGGGCCGAGCACGTCGTGGACGCGATGGAGTTCCTCGACCGCATGGAGCTCGCGTACGCCGCCGCGGACGTGGCGATCACCCGCGCCGGCGCGGGGACGGTGGCGGAGCTGCCGGCGGCGGGCCTCCCGGCCGTTCTCATCCCCTATCCTCATGCTCCGGGCGACCACCAGACGCTCAACGCACAGCCGCTGGTGGCCGCGGGGGCCGCATACGTCGTCGCGGACCGCGAGGCGACCCCCGACAGGATCGGTCCTCTGCTGGAGGAGCTGATCGACGACCGCGCCAGGCTGGCGGCGATGGGCGCGAAGGCCAAGGCGCTCGCGAAGCCGGAGGCCGCGGCCGAGCTCGCGGCCTGGGTGCTCGAGCTCGCACGACGATCGGTCGCCTCGGCGAGCGGCCACGAACGACGACCGGTCGGCTGGGCGAGCGGCCACGCACGGAAGAGGAAGAAGAGATGAGGCAGACCGAGAGGTCGTCGTACGTCCTGGATCCGGCGGACACGCTGACGGACGCGCTGCGTGCGCTGCAGAGCAACCGCGACGGGGTCGCCGTCGTGGTCGACGAGGACGAACGCGTCCTCGGGACGGTCATCGACGCGGACATCCGCCGCGCGACGTTGAGCGCCGTCGAGATGGCGGCGCCCGTCACCGCGGTGATGTCGCGCAACCCCGTGCGCGCCCCGGCGGGGACGCCGAACGAGGACCTGCTCGACGTCATGCGGCTTCACCGGCTGCGCGCGGTGCCGATCGTCGAGGACGGGCGGCTCGTCGACGTGAGGTCGCTGACGAGCCTCGTGGAGACCGAGATCCTCCCGGTCACGGTGATCATGGCCGGCGGCGAGGGGCGGCGGCTGCGCCCGCTGACCGAGCACGTGCCGAAACCGCTCGTGCAGGTGGGCGACCGCCCGATCGTCGAGCGCGTGATCGCACCGCTCCGGCGCGCCGGGATCAAGGACATCACTCTCGCGCTCAACTACAAGGCCGACGCGATCCAGGAGCATCTCGGCCGCGGCGAGCGCATGGGCGTCAACCTCCGCTACGTGGTCGAGAAGGAGCGGATGGGGACCGCAGGCGCGCTGGCGCTCCTGCCCGAGACGCCAGACCGCCCGATCTGCGTCGCCAACGCCGACATCGTGACGACGATGAGCTTCGCGCGCCTGTTCGACTATCACTGGCACCACCGGGCGGCGATCACCGTCGCTGCGGTGGGATACGTGTCGCACATCCCTTACGGCGTGCTGCGGACGGCGGGTCACTACATGCTGCGCATGGACGAGAAGCCCGAGGAGCGCGCGCTGGTCAGCGGCGGGATCTACGTGCTCGACCCCGAGGTGCTGCGGTTCATCCGGGGCCGCGCGCCGCTGGACATGCCGGATCTCGTCGCGGACGTGCTGGCCGAGGGGCTCCCGGTCTGCGTGTTCCCGATCCTGGAGAAGTGGTTCGACGTCGGGCGCCTTGAGGACCTCGAGCGCGCCCGCAGCGAGTTCGCCATGAGCGAGGAGGATTGATGGGTTCCTGGGACGGACGCAAGGTCATGGTGACCGGCGGCGAGGGCTTCATCGGGAGCAACCTCGTCGACCTGTTGCTGGAGGAAGGTGCGGACGTCCGCTGTCTCGTCCACTACAACCCCGGCGGGACGTGGGGATGGCTGGGCGCACGCGAGAGCGACGTCGAGATCCTGCCGGGAGACGTGCGCGACGGAGAGCGGGTCATGCAGGCGGTCGAGGGCCGCGACGTCGTGCTGCACCTCGCCGCGCTGATCGGCATCCCGTACAGCTACTCCGCGCCCGAGAGCTACGTGCAGACGAACGTCGTCGGGACGTACAACATCCTGAACGCGTGCCGCCGCCACGGGACCCCGCGGCTCGTGTGCACGTCGACCAGCGAGGTCTACGGCACCGCGCGCACTGTCCCCATCGACGAGTCGCACCCGCTCCAGCCTCAGTCGCCGTACGCGGCGACGAAGGTCGGCGCCGACGCGCTCGCGATCAGCTTCCACCGGTCGTTCGAGCTCCCCGTCGCGATCATCAGGCCGTTCAACACCTACGGCCCCCGCCAGTCCACGAGGGCGGTGATCCCGATGATCGTCGGCCAGATCTATTCGGACGCCCCCGAGATCAAGCTCGGCACGCTCACCCCCACACGGGATTTCAACTACGTCGAGGACACCGCCCGCGGGTTCATGGCGGTGGCGGACTCCGACCGCGCTCTCGGGGAGGTCGTCAACGTCGGGACCGGCCGCGAGGTCTCCATCGGCGAGACCGTGAAGATGCTCTGCGACGTCACCGGCGTCCACAAGCCGGTCGTGTCGGACGAGGAGCGGATGCGCCCCGGCGGCAGCGAGGTCCACCGGCTGCTGTGCGACAACACCCGGGCGCGCGAGTGGACGGGCTGGGAGCCGCGGGTGACGCTCGAGGAGGGGCTGCGGCGCACGGCGGAGTGGGTGCGGGACAACCCCGGATCGCTGAAGACGAGGAAGTACCACGTGTAGGCATGGCCACTTCCCCCTCCGACCTCTCGTTCGCGCCCGTCTCCGCCGTTCACTTCGTCGGCATCGGCGGCGCCGGCATGTCCGCGATCGCGAAGGTGCTGCTCGAGCGCGGCGTGCCGGTGTCGGGGTCGGACCTCAAGGCCTCGCGGCCCGCGACCCTGCTGGAGGCGATGGGGGCCCGGGTGCACATCGGCCACGACGCGGCCCATGTGTCCGGTGCCGGGGTCGTGGTGGTGTCGTCGGCGATCCCCGACAGGAACCCGGAGCTCCGGGCCGCGCGGGAAGCGGGGATCCGCGTCGTCACTCGCGGCGAGGCGCTCGCCGCCGTCCTGCGCGAGACGCGGTCGATCGTCGTCGCCGGCACCCACGGCAAGACGACGACGACGTCGATGATCGTCTCGATCCTGCGGGCGGCCGGCCGCGACCCCACCTACCTCGTCGGCGGTGGCCTCAACGACGCGGGGACGAACGCGCGGTCGGGCCGGGACGACCTGGCGGTCGCCGAGTCCGACGAGAGCGACGGCTCGTTCCTGCTGCTCGACCCCTCGATCGCGGTCGTCACGAACGTCGAGCCCGACCACGTCGACTACTGGCAGTCGGAGGACGCCCTGCACGAGGCGTTCAAACGGTTCCTGGCCGCGACGCAGAGCGGGGGGGCCGCGGTCGTGCCGGCCGCGCAGCCCGACGTCGTGGCGTGGGCGGAGGGCTCGGCGCGGGTCGTGACCTTCGGCGACGGCGGCGACGTCGCTGCCCGCGACGTCCGGTTCGCGTCCGGCGAGGCCGCGTTCGACCTCGATCTCGAGGGTGAGCGCCATCC
>JALZEG010000022.1 GCA_030862185.1 Actinomycetota bacterium | reverse complement strand
TCCTCCCACGAGGCCCCCGTCGTCGCCGACGAGGCCGCCGGCCTGCTCCTGGAGTCCTACGTGGACGCGCTGGCCGAGAAGAGGTCGCGCGACCGGGCGACTATCGCGGCCCTGGCAGCCGCCGTGGAGGTAAGGGACCTAGTGACCGGCCAGCACCAATACCGCGTCACCGACCTGGCGACGAGGTGCCTGGACGCTCTCGATCCGGGCCTCTCCAAGAACGAGGAGGTCGTCTACGGGTTCATGCTCCACGACGTCGGAAAAATCGGGGTCCCGGACGCGGTGCTGAACAAGCCCGGCCCCCTCGACCGCCGGGAGAAAGAGATCATGCGACGCCACCCCGAGATGGGAGTGAAGATCGTCGAGCCCATCGGGTTCTCTCCGGTCGTGACCGACGTGATCATGTGCCACCACGAGCGCTGGAACGGAGAGGGCTACCCGCACGGGCTCTATCGCGAGGAGATCCCGCTCGCCGCTCGCGCGTTCGCGGTCGCCGACGCGTTCGACGCGATGACGTCGGACCGGCCCTACCGGGCCGCGCGCCCCGCGGACGATTCGCTGCAGGTACTGAAGGACGCGGCCTACACCGAGTTCGACCCCGACATCGTCGACCTCTTCATCGACCTGAACGAGTAGGCGAAACCGTCGCCTTCGGCGACGGTTTCGTCCGGTTCGGCCGGATCGCCGCTTGACGCCCTGTTAATGCCATGCCAGATTCTCCCTGAAATACGCAGAAGACGCAGCGGGCGTCAGGTAGTTTTTTCCAGACGGGCGGTGTACTTTCCTCCAATGCGGGAGCAATTGGACGGGCTCGAGGCAGAGCTGAAGAAGATCGCGGGTGTCAAAAACGCCAGGATCATGGGAACGGAGGCGCCCGAGGAGATCCACATCGTCGCGTCCGCGACCCGCTCGCCGAAGCAGATCGTCCGCGACGTCCAGTCGCTCGCCGCCGCGGCCTTCGCGCTCCCGATCGACCATCGCATCGTCTCGATCGTGCAGCTCGACGACTCCGAGCCGGCCCCGCCCCCCACGACGATCAAGCTCGACCCCTCGTCCGCAGAGGAGCGCGAGCCCGTCACCGCCGGGGCCGCCCCGAAGCGAGAGGACCGTCGTCCGATCCTCGAGCGCGTCGTGCTCGGCACCCGCGGCACCGGGGGGTGGGTCGAGGTCGGCCTCAAGTGGCCCGACGGCACCGAGACCGACGGCAGCGGCAACGCAGGTCCGTCGCGCGAGACGCGCGCACGGGGGGCCGCGAAGGCGGTCGTGAAGGCGCTCGAGCCCGTGCTCCACGAGAGGGGGGTCGAGCTCGAGCTCGACCAGGTGATCATCCACCGCATGGAGTCCGCGGACTCGGTCTTCGTGCGCGCGACGTTCTTCGAGAACGGGAGCGCGATCCCGGTCGTCGGCTCCGCCATCGTCCACGACGACGTCGCTTCGGCCGCCGTGCGAGCATTGCTGCACGCGGTCAACCGGAAGCTGACCTAAGGCCCCTCCTTTCCCTCCTCCGCCCCCGCCGCGTGGCGCGGCCGCTTGCCGATCGTCATGCGCGCGTCGACCACTCGGCACAGCCCGAGCGCGAGGACGACGTCGCCGACGCTCAACACCTCCTTGAACGGCGGGACCGGGATGGCGTCCCCGAGCCACGGCAGGACGGTGTCGTCGTCGAGGCGCTCGTGCTTGATGCCGGCGTCGTCGAGCGACTGCTGGACGCCGGCTCGCTCCGCGGACTCCTCGAGCACCGGCATCCCGCCGTTGGCACCGATCACGAGCACGTTCAGCGCCATCCCCGCGCCGGCCAGCAGCAGACCCGGCAGCGTCCGGTTGGCGACCAGCCACACCGCCACGGCGACGTTCGACGCGAGCACGACCGCCAGGCCGCCCGACTCCCCGAGCCACTCCGGGTCCCAGTACAGAAACGTGATCTGGAGGACGAGGCCGGCGACCAGCAGCGGGGTCCAGCGGAACGTCGTCTCGGCGAGGCCCGTGAGCGACCCTCCGCGCAGCCTCGCCGCGACACCGGTGAGGACGGCGAGCACCAGCGCGGTCAGCACGGTGGGAAGGATAGGCCCCGGCCCGTTGCCCGTACGATGCGGCCCGTGCAGAGGGTCCTGCTGATCGTGAACGCGCGCGCCGGGTCGGTGCGCGCGCGGACGAAAGAGGTGATAGCGAAGGCCCTCTCGGCCGACTTCAAGCTCGACGTCGCCGACACGATGTCGCGCAACCACGCGAGCGAGCTCGCGGCCGACGCGGTCGACCGGGGCTTCGACGCCGTCATAGCGTTCGGCGGCGACGGGACCGTCAACGAGGCCGCGCAGGCGCTCGTCGGCACGAGGGTCGCGCTCGGCGTCCTCCCCGGTGGGAGCACGAACGTCATGGCGCGGTCGCTCGGCATCCCGCGTGACCCGGTCGAGGCCACTGCGTTCGTCGCGGCCCGGCTGCGCGCCGGCTCCCGGCGATCGATCAACGTCGGCGCGAACGACGGCCGCTACTTCCTGTTCTCGACCGGGATGGGACTGGACGCCGAGGTCGTGAAGCGGGTCGAGAGCGATCCCGAGGCTAAGGCGCGCAGCGCCGAGTGGACGTTCCTGCGCAAGGCCCTCGGTGCGGGGGTGACGGAGTACCGCGGCGCGGATCCGTGGATCACGATCGAGGTCGAGGGTCGGGAACCGGTGCGGGCGCTGCTGGCGATCTGCTGCAACGGCCGCCCGTTCACCTACTTCAAGCGGTTCCCGGTCGACGTGTGCCCGGACGCGACGCTCGACGGGGGCCTCGACGTGTACGGCCTGCGCAAGATCAGGCTCGGGACCGTCCCGCGGATCGTGTGGTCGGTCTTCGTCAGCCGGTCGCACGTGCGCTGGCGGAACGCGAGCTACGTCCACGACGTGCGCTCGGTGACCCTGCGGGCGGACCGGCCCCTTCCGGTGCAGGTCGACGGCGACTACATCGGGGAACAGCGGAGCGCCTCGATACGTTTGGTACCAAAGAGTCTAGAAGTTCTCGTTTGAGCGGCTAGGCTCCGTCGCGATCCCGACCGACAGGAGTTTCTTCGCATGGCCATGCCCACCGTCGAGCAGATCACCGCCGTCCTCGGAGAGATCCAGGACCCCGAGCTCCACCGCGGGCTGAACGAGCTCAACATGGTCCGGGACGTGCGCGTCTCGGGGGCCGACGTGAGTGTGCTGATCGCGCTGACGATCCCCGGCTGCCCGCTCAAGGACTACTTCTACACGGTGATCCCCGCCCGCCTGAAGGAGGAGTGGCCGGAGATCGCTCACGTGAACGTCGACCTGACTTCGATGACCGAGAAGGAGCGGGCCGCGCTCGTCGGCGGGCTGCGCAAGGAGACGCCGGCGCCGTTCGCCCGCAGCGACTCGCCGACGCAGGTGATCGCGATCGGCTCGGGCAAGGGCGGCGTCGGCAAGTCGACGACGACGGTCAACATCGCGGCATCGCTCGCGAAGCTCGGCCACTCCGTGGGGCTCCTCGACGCGGACGTGTGGGGCTTCTCGATCCCGCGCATGCTCGGCATCCACGAACGACCGACAGTCGTCGAGGACATGATCATGCCGCCGACGATGTTCGGCGTGAAGGTCGTCTCGATCGGGCTGTTCACGACCGAGGACAACCCGGTCGTGTGGCGCGGTCCCATGCTGCACAAGGCGTTGCAGCAGTTCCTGTCGGACGTCCACTGGGACGAGCCCGACTACCTGCTCGTCGACCTGCCGCCGGGGACGGGCGACGTCTCGATCTCGATCGCGCAGTTCCTGCCGGGCGCGAGCATGCTCGTCGTCACGACGCCGCAGGCGGTCGCCGAGAAGGTCGCGCAGCGCGCCGGCTTCATGGCGGAGAAGACGGGCCTCGACGTCGTCGGGGTCGTCGAGAACATGTCGTACTTCCGCGGCGACGACGGGAAGGTCTACGACATCTTCGGCTCCGGCGGAGGCGAGACCCTCGCGCAGACGCTCGAGGTGCCGCTGCTCGGCCAGATCCCGATCGACCCGGC
>JALZEG010000021.1 GCA_030862185.1 Actinomycetota bacterium | reverse complement strand
GCGACGGCCGGGCCGGGCACCCACGGCATCACGTCGGACGACGTCGAGCACGTCGCCTTCCTGCCGTTCGAGGTGGGGACCGCGACGGGAGCGAGCGTCGTCGGCGACCACCTGTACGTGACGTCGTGGAAGAGCTTCTCGATCTACGACGTCTCCGATCCGCTCGACCCGGTGCAGCTGTCGCAGACGCCCTTGGGCTTCAAGTTCGAGAACGAGAACGTCTCGACCAACGGCGACATCATGCTGTTCTCGGAGCAGGTCCCCGTCGACTCACTGCACGTCTGGGACGTCGAGGACAAGGCGAACCCCGTGGAGATCACCGTGCTGGAAGGGGCGGGATCGCACACCGCGACCTGCATCCTGGACTGCAAGTACTCGTACGGCACGTACGACTTCGTCGGCCCGGAGGGGACCTCGACCGGTGCGACTCTCGTCGACCTGCGCGACCCGGCGAACCCCGAGGAGCTCGGCCACTGGAACGCCAAGCTGAAGGCCGACAAGATCCACGACGTCACCGAGGTCGCCCCCGGACGCGTCCTGGCCGCGGCGATGCCGTTGGTGTTCGTGGACGCGCGCAAGGACCCGTTGCGTCCGAAGTTGCTCGCGCAAGGGACCAACTTCGAGAAGCGTGAGCACTCGGTGGTGTGGCCCAACGAGGGCAGGGACAGGTTCGTGATGAGCTCGTTCGAGACGAACGCGACCCCGCGCTGCGAAGCGGGCGTGGGCGCCTTCACGATCTGGGACGCGTCGCGCTGGCGCAGGGACGGGACCTTCCGGGTCCTCGACGAGTGGACGATCGAGAACGGGACGTGGGTCGACGGGCGTCCCGGCGTGAGCGGCCCGCTCGGATGCTCTCCCCACTGGTTCGAGGAGCATCCCGACTTCCGCAACGGAGGCGTGGTCGCGGCCGGGTTCTACGACCACGGCACCCGGTTCCTGAAGGTGAGCGACGCGGGCAAGGTCTCGGAGGTCGGCTACTTCCTGCCGTGGCGGGGATCGACGTCCGCGGCGTACTGGTTGACCGACGAGATCGTCTACTCCGTCGACTACGAGCGCGGGATAGACATCCTGAAGTACACGGGGAGGACCTGACATGCGCGTCGTCCGGGGAACAGTTGGCATCGCCGTGGTCGCGCTCGTCGCCGCGGTCGTCCCGGCCTCCGGTCGAGACACGGCGGCAGCCCAGGCGGTGATGCCGTGCAGCGTCTATGCCGGCAGCTCCGAGGTCGGCCAACGCGGGCCCTACGAGATCGGCAAGGCCGAGGCCGTCGAGCTGGAGAGCAAGGTGGACGGCAGCGTCATCCAGATCGGGTACGTGCGCCCGGATGCCCCCGCGGGCTACCGCTCGCCGGTGATCCTGCAGGCAAGCCCCTACATCTACACGGACCTCCGTGACGTCGACGTCAGCACGTGCAGTCCCTTCCTCGTCGAGAACTTCGTGCCGCACGGCTACACCGTCGCCTTCGTGCCGACGCGCGGCGCCGGCGGCACCGACTCGTGCGCGGACCTGATGGGCCCGGCGGAGAAGGCCGACCTCGACCAGGCGGTGACCTGGCTCGGGACGCAGCCGTGGAGCAACGGGAGCGTCGGCATGACGGGCGCGTCCTACGACGGCTCGACGCCGTGGGAGGTCGCCGCGACCGGCAACCCGCACCTCAAGACGATCGTCCCCGTGAGCGGTATCCACGACCTGTTCGACTTCATCTACGACCGGGGTCACAACGACTGGAGGTGGTGGTTCTTCGTCGCGGGCTACTACCACTACTACGGGGTCTTCTACGCGAACCCGTGGGGGGGCCGGGACGTCGACCGGTGGGCCAACTCCCTGGTCTGCGACAGCACGGACGAGGCTCTCGCCGCCACCGTGGAGAGCTACCTGACGACCGCCTTCGACCGCTTCGGCTACTGGAAGGACCGTCACAACGATCCGGGCATCCTGAAGCGCTACCGCGGGTCCGTCCTGATGGTCCAGGGCCTGCAGGACTGGAACGTGTCCCCGGACCACCAGTACCCGTTCATCAACGAGCTCGCGAAGCGGGGCGTCTACGTCGAGCAGATCCTGGGACAATGGGCCCACGCGTTTCCGGACAGCAGCCATGACGCGGGGCCCCGCGGCGACTACGCGGACATCCTGCTGCAGTGGTGGGACAGGTGGCTCAAGGGCGACCGCTCGGCGGATCTCGGCCCCCGGGTCGAGGTGCAGGACTCGAGCTTGCAGTGGCGTACCGAGACCGCGTGGCCTCCGGCCGACGTGCGGCGTGAGGCTCTGTATCTCTCGGCCGACGACACGCTGACGGCGAAGCCCCAAGAAGGAGAGACCACCGCGGTGCTGGGTCCCGGTACTCGCAACCGCTACTTCTACATCGTCTCCGACAACGCGTTCGTCTACAACGACACTCCCGTCGACCATCACTGCGTCGACTGCGCGATGCTCACGACGACCGTGAAGGCTCGCGAGCTCCGGCTCGTCGGGACGCCGGAGCTCGAGCTCCAGGTCACGCCGACCGGCCCCGGTGGCTTCGTCGCCGCCTATCTGATCCGCGTCGACGAGGACGGCGTTTGGAATCTGCTCGGATGGGGGGCGAACGACCTGCGCTTCCCCGATGCGTCGGGCGACCCTCAGCCCGTCGAACCGGGCCGGGAGATGACCCTCACCGTGCCCCTCCAGCCTCTCGACGGCGTCGTCCATCGCGGCGAGCAGCTCGTCCTGATCCTCGACCAGGGTCACGCCGACCACATGCCTTCGCTCCCGTTCTTCCCGGTGGAGCTGCGCTACGGCGACGATCTCGGGACCCTGAAGTTCGACACGACGACACCGGCTGCGGCCGACTTCTTCAAGCCACCAGCGCTCCGCGAATAGGGGGACGACCAAGTTGAAGCTGCCTCGGAAAGTGACGGCGACGATCGCCGGAGTGGCGATCGCCCTCCTGGTCGCGCCGGCGACGGGGGCGACGCCGGTCGCACGCAACAAGCAGGAGAGGGATCTCTACGGACGCGTCTTCCTCGAGCCCATGCGGTCGGTCGACTACATCCAATGGAGTGACGAGTTCGTCCCCGGGATGAAGCTGCTCGAAGAGCTCTACCCGCGCTACCTCGAGTTCACCTCCGTCGACAAGGAGCTGCGCGATCCCCGCGCGGTCTCGATCGGGCCCGACGGCGTCCCCTCGTGGCATCGCGACGACGCCAAGGACGGATTGCCGTTCCACATGGCGATCGTCACCGACGAGCGGATACCCGACCGCGACAAGCAATACGTCTTCCTGACCAACGCGCACGCGGCGGAGCCGTGCGGACGTGAAGGCGACCTCAGGTTCCTCGAAGACCTGCTGATCTGGAGGACGGAAGACCCCGGGCACGAGCTGAACGACGCGACAGGGGTCACCGGGAAGACGCACGAGATCAGCGTGAAGGAGCTGCTGGAGAGAACGAAGATCTACGTCGTCGACACCGTGCCGGACGCGTGGGCCCAGGGCGATCGGGGCAACGGCGGACACCTCGGATGGTCGAACTACAGCAACGGCTTCAACACCAACCGTCTCGCGTTCCACGATGGGTGGAACTTTCCGGACCACGAGACGCTGTACCGCAACGGCTACACGACGCTCACGCAACCCGAGTCGGCGATCGTGAAGTACTTCGAGCGGGTGCGACGGCAGGAGCTCCGCGGTCGCCCCTTTGCAGCGGCCGCGGACATGCACGGTCCGTTGCCCGCCGGAGCGGTCTTGCTGCACGAACAGAACAACTCGGCCGAGCGGCTCGTTCGCATCCACGATTTCGCGGAGCGGATCGAGCAGAAGATGGAGGAGGCGCTCGGTAGGTACATCACCCCGCAGGGCGCGGCCGCCTACGAGCAGGTGATGGATGTCGCGGGCGACGCCCGCGACGAGGCCCTGCGCGCGTACACGCAACACGTCGGCCCGGTCTCGGAGAAGGCCGCCTACCTGACTCTCGAATGGGCCGAGTACGCGACGATCTGGGACCATCTCGACTACACCGTCACGGGGACCTGGGGAGGCTGGGCCGCGGCCGAGGCCGGTCTCGGCGCCGACACGATCTCGTACGAGGTCGACTGCCAGTCGTACGCGCCGTACGACGGCCGCACACAGCAGGTCTTCGTCGACAACATCCAGGCCATCGTCGAGACGACGGTCGTGCACGCAGCCGTCATGGACGACAACACGTTCAAGAAGCGCAACCTGAAGGGCACGGTGGGCTTCTACGAGCACGGCCGCCGCGTCACGCACCGGGACGGCAACCCCGTGCCCCCGCCGAGGCGATCCCGCAACCCGGTCTACGGACTGGTCCGCCAGCGCCCCTACGAAGTGTCGAACACCGACTACTTCAGGGACCTGCGGGACGTGATCGCTTCCCCCGTCGAAGAAGTGACCGCGCGCCGGCTGGGCTCGGCTCTCGACGACCTGGACTCCTTCGTCGTCGCCGACGCCACGGTCCCCGCCGCCGACGAGCTGTCCGAGTTCGCGCAAAGGGGCGGGAACCTCGTGCTGACCGATTCCGCGTTGCAGATGCTTCCCGACCTCGTCGACGTCCCCGCGAAGTCGATACGGAAGGGCTACGCGTACGTCGGCTACGCCGATCTCGACCGCACCCATCCGTGGACCGAGGGCCTCTACGACCGCGCCCGCCAGATGTACGACCCCGTCGGGCTGGGACGACCGCTGCTCATGGAGCGCGACCAGTACTGGCCCTGCGACTTCCGCGGTGAGTGCGAGAAGTCGCCGACCCAAAACTCGTCACCGGTCTGGAGCGTCGCCCGGGCCGCCTGGGACGATTTGGGCGGCGTCACGATCGGGACCGTCGATCCCCCGGCAGACCGGCACGGCGGCGCGGAGGGCACGGCTACCGACAAGACCTCGATCGGGCTCGTGGAGCTCGGCAAGGGCCGCATCGTGATCTTCGGCGCCCTGCTGCCGCAACCGAGCGAGGACTACGAGCACTGGTTCGG